>JAITHS010000065.1 GCA_031279875.1 Tannerella sp. | reverse complement strand
AAACCACTGCAAGGGTTGCGCCGAAAACCGCTTGCAGGGTTCTAAAACCACTGCAAGGGTTGTTGCCGAAAACCGCTTGCAGGGTTCTAAAACCACTGCAAGGGTTGTTGCCGAAAACCGCTTGCAGGGTTCTAAAACCACTGCAAGGGTTACGCCGAAAACCACTTGCAGGATCTATCCGCACTCAATTATATTCAGCATTTTCATTGTAGCCTTGATTGCGGCGACGGTTTGGTCAACGTCTAATCCGCGCGTTTTGAAGTCTTTACCGTTGAAATGCCATGCTATGGTAGTTTGCACGAGGGCGTCGGTGCGACCGCCGGCGGGGATTGTTACGTTGTAGTCGGTCAGTTGCGGTTTAGGCTTGTTGAGGCGGGTGTAAATTTTCCACAGGGCTTTCGAGAAAGCGTGAAACTGACCGTCGCCGGGGGCTGTTTCTTCGTACTGTTCATCGCCGATGCTGATGCGTACTGTCGCCGTAGGACGCAGCCCGCGCGCCAGCGAGAGCGAGAAATTGACCATTTTGATAGTATCGGAATGCTCCGAGCGCATCACGTCGGCGATGATGTAGGGCAGGTCGTCCTGCGTAACGATTTCTTTCTTGTCGCCTAATTCTATGATACGTTCGGTTACTTTGCGCATTGTTACGTCGTCGAGTTCGATACCGAGTGATTCAAGATTTTTGCGTATATTCGACTTGCCGGAGTTTTTACCGAGTGCATATTCGCGTTCGCGACCGAAGCGTTCGGGCAGTAAGTCGTTGTAATAGAGTTTGTTTTTGCTGTCGCCGTCGGCATGAACACCTGCGCACTGCGTAAAAACATTGTCGCCGATAACAGGCTTATTATGAGGTACTCTGATACCCGAATACGTTTCTACAACGCGGCTTACGCGAGTTAACTTCTTCTCTATCACCGTAGTATTTATTTTCAGCTGGTCGTGCAGCATGGCGATAACGCTTGTCAGAGGGGCGTTACCGGCGCGTTCGCCAAGACCGTTGATGGTAGTATGGATGCCGTTGACGCCCGCTTCTGCTGCCGCAAAAACGTTCCCAACAGCGAGGTCATAATCGTTATGTGCGTGATAATCAAAGTGTAACGAAGGGTAGCGTTGTTTCATCTCTTTTATGAATAAGCCTGTATTTATCGGATTGAGAATACCGAGCGTATCGGGCAGCATAAAACGCTTTATTTCAGTATTTTGCAGCCGTAGCATCATATTATGAACATATTCCGGCGAGTGAATCATTCCGTTAGACCAGTCTTCGAGATAGATATTGACTTTGATACCGCGTTGCGTAGCTTTTGTTATAACATCTTCAATATCAGCGAGATGCTGTTCCGGCGTTTTGCGAAGTTGTTCGGTACAATGTTTGAGCGAGCCTTTACAAAGGAGGTTCATCACACGGCATCCGGCTTGTGTGAGCCAGTCGAGCGACCGTTCGCCGTCAACAAATCCAAGCACTTCAATGCGGTCGAGGCATCCCGTCGCCGCCGCCCAGTCGGTAATCTTGCGTACTGTTTCTAACTCGCCTTCCGAAACTTTTGCGGAGGCCACTTCAACGCGGTTAATGCCAAGTTCCTGTAACATAAGTCGTGCGATATGCAGTTTTTCGGTCGCTGCAAAAGCTACGCCGGAAGTCTGCTCACCGTCGCGAAGGGTAGTATCCAATATTTCCATAACAACTTTTCTTATCCGAGATGGCTTTTAAGTAACTTATTCTTTTTCATTTTTTTCAAAGTTTTATCTTTGAGTTGTCGCACTCTTTCGCGCGTTAGTCCTACATGCTCTCCGATTTCATCGAGGGTCATTTCGGCGCTTCCTTTCAAACCGAAAAAGTGAATGAGTATAAAGGCTTCTCTTTCCGTCAATTTCGTCAGAGAGCGTTCGACATCCATTTTCAGAGATTCGTGAATAAGCGTTTGGTCGGTGTTGGGGATGTTATTATTGGGCAGAACATCAACGAGGCTGTTCTCATCATCATCGCTGAAAGGTGCGTCAATCGACAGCGCTTTACCGCTTTGCATCAAGGTAGAAGCAACTTTTTCTATCGGCATATCCAATTCGTTAGCGACTTCTTCCAAAGATGGGCTGCGGACTACGCGCTGTTCAACAGTCTGAAACGCCTTTTTAATCTTACTGACATTGCCTTGAACATTGAGCGGAAGGCGCACCATGCCCGAATGTTCGGCGATAGATTGCAGTATCGACTGTCGAATCCACCACACGGCGTATGAAATAAACTTAAAACCTCTTGTTTCGTCAAATTTTTGGGCGGCTTTTATCAGGCCTAAATAGCCTTCGCTGATAAGGTCGCCAAGTGCAAGTCCCTGACGCTGATACTGTTTGGCGACCGAAACAACAAAACGCAAGTTTGCCGTAACTAACTTGTTGAGCGCTGCCAGGTCGCCTTTACGGATACGGGCGGTCAGTTCTACTTCTTCTTCGGGAGTAATCAATTGCTCGCGACCTATTTCTGCTAAATGTTTATTCAGCGAAGCGCTGTCGCGAGGGGTTATCGATTTTTCAATTTTCAGTTGGTCCATATTATTAAAAAATTATCAATTAGCAACTTGTTTACATTCTTGCACGTCAATATTCCAGTCGAACTTGTCGTAATAGATATTGCCGCCGCGCCATTCGAGTTCACCGCGCTGAAAATCAACATCATCGCTGCGGGGATAAATTTTGTTCGGATAAAGGTCGCCGGAATAGTCGTTGTTGACTACCATCCGGTACGGATCCATTCCGCTTGCGAAGAAATATTTACAGTCGTTATTATCTGTAAATGAAGATTTTACGCCAAACGATTCGTCAACCGGCACCCATCCTATACCTTCTAAGTAATATTCGCCCCAGTCGTGGAGGTTTACTCTTCCCGGATGCAGCATATAACCGCTTTGCCAGCGTGCGGGGATGCCGTTATAGCGTGCGAGGGTCAGGAAGAGAAGTGTTACCTGTCCGCAGTCGCCGTGAAAGTTTTCGGCAACATATAGCGGTATATTATCTATGGTAGCATATTCGCGCGCACCTGCCCACGGATATGCCGCATCGATATATTCAAACAGTTTGCGGGCTTTGATGCGCGGATCCGTCTCTTTGCCGACAATTCTTTCCGAAATCGCTTTGATAGAATCCGTAAAGACGATGTGAGGCGGTTTCTCGCATGTATAAGCCTTATATTCGACTGTTGAAGTGTCGTAAGGTTTAATCGTAGCGCTGTTAATGTCAAACCATTCGCCGACAGCGCGATAGGAAAACTCTTCTTCAAAAATCAGAGGCTCGTCTTTGCGGGCTGTTTTTTGAATAAACACGGTTTTATGGGAAAAAATATCCGGTGAAATCGTGTAATTAGCGTCGTTGACCGACAGCAGTTTCACTTCCGACTGACGGCGGTTATCGTCGCGCGGGAACGGAAGCCAGCAACTTACTACCTCGCCGTCAGGAACAGTGTTCGGCTTTAACGTTACCGTGTATTTTATTTTGTATGACATGGTAATAGCCTGATTATTACCTCTTTGCTTCACTCCGGCAACTATACGCGGCAACAGACTTTGCAACGTATCGGCAAGCACATCTTTGCCTGCTCCGTCAACTTCGAGTTTGCGGGCGATAGCGTTTTTATCTATCCTGAACAGATTTTGACGGGCGCGGTCGAAATACATTTTTTTACCGTCTATAACCTTGTATTCGAGCGCTTTGGTCGTTTCCCACCGCAGCAAACTGTCGTCGTTTACGTTGGGATAATATTTTTTAACATATTCAATGACATCTTTTTGGGTATATGGAAAATCGAGGATTATGCGCCTCATTTTCTCCTTGCGCCATTCTAATTGATAGACGGAATCGGCTGAAAGTGTGGGATTTTGCGCCTTATAAATGTCAATGAGATACGTGGCTTGACTGTAATTGCCTGCCTGCTGCTCGCCGTCGATCTGCGATAGCGTAACCGGCAACTGCCGACCGCCGCATGAGAGCAGGATAATAAAAAATAATAATCTTTTCATAATCACAGATAATTAATTAATTGGTTCCATTCCTATTCCGGGTAAATCGTTGAGTGTCAGCACGCCGTTTACAACGGTAGTACCTTTGTAAATATCGTTGCTGATGAGCAGATTGCCGTCGAGGTCGGCAAAATCGACTGCCGGCGTCAGTTGCGAGGCTGCCGATATAGCGCACGAAGTCTCCGTCATGCAGCCTGTCATCACTTTCATTCCTGCGGCGCGGGCTACGGTAAGCATTTTCCACGCTTCGCGCAAGCCGGTACATTTCATCAGTTTGATGTTGATACCGGTGAAAGCGCCTTTCAGACGTGGTATATCGGTAAGTCTTTGGAGTGATTCGTCGGCAAAAACGGGCAGCGGACTGCGTTCCGTAACCCATGCCGTATCATCGAGTTTGTGTTTCGACATCGGCTGTTCAATCATCACTATTCCTCTCTCATAGAGCCAGTTAATCATATCGAGGGCATAATGTTTGTCTGTCCAGCCCTGATTGGCGTCGATGGCAAGCGGTTTGTCGGTAACGGTACGTATGGCTTCGATGATCTCTTTATCGTTATCGCGTCCGAGCTTGACTTTCAGGATGTTATACTTCGGAGCGTCTTCTTTTGTCTTACGAATTACAACTTCCCGCGTATCGATACCGATAGTAAATGTGGTAGAAGGCGCTTTGGTTTTGTCCAAACCCCAGATTTTATGCCACGGCTGCCCCATAATCTTGCCCGTCAGGTCATGCAGGGCAATGTCGATAGAGGCTTTGGCGGCGGTATTATTTTCGGAGATTTTGTCGATGTAGAGCAGGATGTCTTCCATTTCAAACGGGCTTTTGAAGGCGCTAAGGTCAACGCGGTTGAGAAACTCTATGACCGAAGCCTGACTTTCGCCCAGATAAGGAGGCATGGAGGCTTCGCCGTAACCGGTAAAGCCCTCATATTCAAGCTTTGTCAGCACACATTGGGTTGTAGTGCGCGACGAGTTGGCGATAGTAAACACATTTCTTAACGTCAGTTCGTAAGGGCAATAACTGAGCTTCATCTTGCCGGTATTGTTTGCTACCGGTTTGAATTTGATGTTGGGAGCCGCAGGATGTTCTTGAATTTTGGCGTTTATTATTCCCGATCCTGCTGCCAGCGATGCTACGGCTGCGCTTTTTATAAAATCTCGTCTGAACATATTATTTTGTTTTAAAATGAATTACTCTTGTTTGCAATATAACGGTACTTTATCTAACTCGCTGATACCCAGCGTATTAACCGCGCCTATTACACGTCTTGCCGAAATAAACTCGCGTGTGTTGTGGGCGTCGTGATTGGGTTTTGAGGCGTCGAGGCTGTTGATTTGTACTTTGCCGGCTTCGTGAATAAACTCCTTATTACCCAGATAGATACCGACATGGCGCACGCGGTCTTTTTTGCCGTCCGTGCCTTTGCGACCGAAAAACATCAGGTCGCCCGGACGCAGATTGTCGTATCCGGCCGAAATGTCAACCGGAATACCCGTCAGGGCTTGCTGTGAGGCGTCGCGACGAAGCATGATACCGTGCATCAGGTAAACCGTTTTGGAAAAACCGCTGCAATCCATCATTTTCGTGGAAGTGCCTCCCCACGTATAAGGTATTCCTTTGAGTGTCAATGCTTTGGTGATAATGCTTTCTTCGGTCAGGTTGATTGACTTTTTCCACGCTTCGTATGTAGTGCATTGATTTTTAAGCACATAAGCAGTCTTGCCGTCGGGGTAGGCTACTTTGTAGAAGCGTCCCGAATCGGCTTCGAGTTTAAGCATGTTACCGAAAACAAGGTCGGCAAAGCGTCCTTTTGTTTCGTCTGCCTGCTCGTATGCAAAGCCGTAAGTATCGGTGAAAATTATTTTTGAGGCGGATGTCCAGATATTAAAGTTTGATTTGTTCATCCTTACAAACGAACTGCCGGGCATCCAAGCCACGTATCCTTCGGCGCTTTTTACTCTCCACCATCCTTTATGTTGCAGCACATCGACAGGCGCTCCGAGCAGCAACTGCGTAGCCATCTCCGCCGAATAATCGCCTTCTGTACGCATATCCGCAACCGATACATTAATAACACCGTAAACTTCATTGCCGACAGATTTATCAGGCAACACAACGATACTATCGACAGTTTTAACCGGTTTGCCCGTTATGACGGCGAGTAATTCCGATTTTGCTTCCGGTAGATTAGTAAACCCTTTTAATACAGTCTTTTCACCTGTCTGTAACGCCGTAATCTCGAACACATTGTCGCGCAGGTCGGGAACTAACTTTTGCCTTACCGAATCGATAGCGTTTAGCAATGAAGCGTGGGGCATTGGTTTTACGTTACCGTCAACCGTTACATAACCGGTTTTGCAGCCGTAAAATATTAATATTAAGACAATTAATAATGGCAAGAAATATCTTTTCATCACAAAACCTGATTT
>JAITHS010000063.1 GCA_031279875.1 Tannerella sp. | reverse complement strand
GAAACTTGATTACAACGACAGAGAAGATGAACGCGTCTGGAGAAGCGACCACTTCTACTGGCTGCCTCTTCAACGAGACGAAATTAACAAAGCCCCGCAACTTCAACAAAATCCAGGATACTAATGATAAAATCAAATTTACAATGAACATTAAACTATTACTGATTGTCGCGGTCTTTTCGGCGGCAATATTCTCCGCAAACTGTGCGGAGATAATTCTTCAGGATGCTGCTTTTAGAGTAGCGTTCGATAGTGAGACAGGCGCTTTGACGCGCTTTGAAAACAAAACGACCGGCTGGGTCATGCAACGCAGGGCTGAACTTGGCGTGTCTTTTCGTATGCACGTGCCGACAGACACACGGAGGCACGATTTTATTTTAGGCTACAACATGAAAGCCGACAAAGTAGAAAAAATATCCGACAGCGAAGTCCGCATGCAATGGAGCAATATGCAAATCAGCGATGAACTGTCGGGACCGGTGTTGGAACGGACGGCGCTCAAACCGCCACAAGGATATCTGTTATTACCGATAACTTTTTCCGCTACCGTAACGCTTAAAGACGGGCGTCTGACCTTTGCCGCGACTGTTGAAAACCGCTCCGACCGCGTTATCGAAAGCATTGATTATCCGTACTTCGGCGACTTCAATCCACCGGCTAAAAACGACCGATTGAACGTTCGCACGATGTGGTACGGCAACCTGCAGTCGGACGAAATATACCCCCGTTTCAACAACGGCAAAGGATATTGGGGCGTGTTCTATCCTACCAAGACCTTTGATTCGTTTCGCAGCCTCTTTTGCCTAATTCAGGCAAAAGAACAAGGCTTGTATGTAGAGATGCACGACCCGACGCAGCCTTACCTTATCGAATACACCTTTGAACAACATCCGGGCGTTTTGCGCGGCGACGATCCTGTCGTTCCGCAGGAAGACAAAATTTCCGGTATGGACGTACATCTGGATTTCAGAACCTGTCATTTCGTATTCGTCAAATCTAACACAAAGAAACAACTTGTTCCGATACTAATACGCTCATACAAAGGAGATTGGCATCAGGCTGTAGATTATTATAAAGAATGGCGTGCGAAATGGTTTCGCCCTGCTCATCTGCCCGCATGGATAAAGGATGTTCACTCATGGATACAATTGCAAATAAACTCATCGGAAAACAACTTAATGGCACCATACAGCGAGTTGGTCAATTACGCTAATGAATGTGCCGATAACGGCGTTAAAGCAATGCAGTTAGTAGGGTATCAACTCGGCGGACAAGATCGCGGTGACCCGTCCCTGGACTTTGACCCCGGTTTAGGGAATTACGAAGAACTGAAAAATGCCATCGCCGACTGCGAACAATTGGGCGTCAGGATGATCCTGTTCGGCGGCAAACCTAACTTTGCAGACAAATCAACCGAATGGTATAAGAACGAACTATACAAATATGCCTGCATTGACCCTTACGGCATAGCCTACGAACATGGCAGTTATAGTTATTATACCCCGACGCAACTTTCGGGCATCAATAACCGTCGCCGTGCGGTAATGGATTTTTTAAGTCCTCAATATCAGGACATTATGGCAAAGGAATTGCGAAAACTGCTTGGCTTCAATGCTTCGGGATGGCTCTTTGACGAGAATTGTCATCATGGTGGCATTAAATATAACTTCGCTACCGACCATGGCTACGAAGCGCCCGGATTTATTTACGGAGGCGATTTACTGATGGGTGCAAAGTTACGCGCCGAAGCCGACAAGATCAATCCCGACTTTATTTTTGCCGGAGAAGGACATCAGGACTGGCAAATGCAGTACTACCCTGTGTCGTATTTTCGCATCAACAACGGTTCTACGGCTGTTGACCGCTATGTTGACCCGTATGCACCTCTTGTAGTGGCCGTTACCGGTATCGACGACCGCGAGAAACTCAACCTCATTCTCATGGGACGTTATATCATCAGTTACGAACCGTTTAATTTCAAAGGGCATATTACCGACTTCCCGCTTACGCTCGAATACGGTAAAAAAATTGACGCCATGCGCCGAAAATACAGAGAGTATCTCTGGGATGCCGAGTATCGTGATACTCAGGGCGCTACCGTCAAAGCCGACGGCAATTATCGCTATTCGGTGTTCAGGACGAAATCGGGCAAACGTGCAGTTGTAGCGGTTAATACCGGTGCGGATAAAGCCATTTCTGTGCAGGTGTCGATACCGAACGCCCGACGTTTAGTCACCGCCACGCCTGAAAATCCCGACGCTCAAGACATTACAGGTGCCGTAAGTATTCCTCCACGTTCTGCAGTTGTAATTATGGAAAAGTAATATGAAAAAGTTATTCTTTATGTTTTTTGGTTGTATTGCATTTTTTACCGTCAGTTCCGCGCAAAGCGGAGCTGACGGTAGCAATACGACACAGGTAACGGTAAAAGTTGGTAACACTCCCGGATACCATATCCCGACCGATTTTACCGGAATAAGTTTTGAAGTCGATGCTATTATTGCCGGACATCGCGGCGTTGACGGTTATTTCTTCCGTCCGTCTAATATACAGTTAGTCAATCTTTTTAAAAACAGCGGATTACGTAGTTTACGTATCGGCGGCTCTACCGTTGACCGTTTTCATGATAAGGCTCACAACCGACAATCTATTGACAGTCTCTTTGCCTTTGCCAAAACTCTCGGCATCAAGATTATCTACTCCCTGCCGCTGCTAAATGCCGCCGCAGAGCCCTCTGCAGCGACTGCTAAATATATCGCTAAAAACTATGGCGACCTGCTTGAATGTTTCTCTATCGGCAACGAACCGAACTGTCTGCCTTACAAAGAGGCAAAGCAGGGCGCTATCTTCACTTACGAGGAATATCTGCCGCAGTGGCGCAAGATAGCCGCTGCGGTAATAGCCTCTGTCCCTGATGCGAAGTTTACCGGTCCTGATGCCGGCGGATGGAACTGGACGGAAGAATTTGCCCGCGACGAGGTCGCTACCGGACGTATCCTCTTTATCACTCATCATCAGTATCCGGGTGGCAAACCGCTGATTAACAGTGGAAAAAATCCAATGCCCGCCGATACTGCTATCCGCAATATGCTGTCAAAAGACTTACTGACGGGTCAATACTCGTTTATATGGTCTAAAGCCGACGCGAAAGTTCATCCTTACGGTTTGCGATGCCGTCTGACCGAAGCCAATGATTATCTCGGCGGCATTGCAGGGGCAAGCAACGCTCTGTCATCAGCTCTTTGGGCGCTTGATTATATGCAATGGCAGGCAGAACGCGGCCTGGCAGGTATCAATTTCCATAATAATCAATGGCTTAAGACCTGTACCGTTTATATGGACGAAGAGGGCAATTATCTTGCTAATCCCAAAGCGCTTGCTATCAGGGCGTTCGATATGTTAAGCGGCGGATATGTTATGCCTGTATTTGTTTCCGATGAGGCAAATATTAATCTAACTGCTTATGCGGTAAAACATCCTGATTATCTGTATGTTACAGTTATAAACAAGGAGTACGGAGCATCTGCTCGTAATGTACGAATCATAGTTTCGGCTCCTGATATTACATTTACCGGCGGCGAAGCGAAATCTTTATTTCTGCAAGCGCCCGAAGTCGGTTCTACTTCAGGCGTTACTCTCGGCGGCGATTCGATAACTAATTTTCGCGAATGGAAAGGCAAATGGGTCGATTGTCAAATGATAGATAATAAGGATGTTATTGTTATCGTTCCGAAATCGTCGGCAGTTATCATCAGGATTCCTACGTCAATTTTTCACGCCGACGGCGTGCAGTCGGCGAGGAAAAAAGTATTGATATGAATCTTTTCCCATGTCAGTTTTGAGAGGTCATTAGGTTTGCGTTCCTGATTTTTGCGACCGAAGCCGATGATACAGAGGACGCCGTATTCATAGGGGATATTGAGGATTTCGCGGACGACGTCTTCAGCATGGCGCTCGCCCAAAAAGCGATCGCGTATATGACACCAACAACTGCCGATGTCGAGGTCTTCTGCTTGCAACTGCATATAAGTGGCTGATATTGAGGCGTCTTCTACCCATGTGTCGGTAGCGGTGCGGTTGCCAAGTACTGCGACAGCCAGCGTTGACGTTTCGAGAAATATTGCGCCGGAATCTTTACAGCGGGCAAGTTGGGTTATGACGGAGCGGTCGTCAACGGCGACAAATTCCCACGATTTGCCGTTTTTGGCCGTAGGTGCAAGCAACGCCGCCTGCAAAATTTTGTGAACTTCTTCGGAAGTCAGCGTTTCGTCAGTAAATTTTCGTGTACTGCGACGATTGATTATCAAGTTTTCAAACATATAATATAAAAATTAATTTATTCATTATCAGCCCTTTTCTTTGCCTGTTGCGAGATGAAGATTTCTTTTTGGCGTTCAATTTCTCGACGAAGTTCTTCTTCGGTAGGCAGATAGAGTTTATATTTTGAGGCGAATAGCTGTTCATTTCCGTGAAGGACGGAATAACGGGCAATGTCGTGGTCGGTTTCCGAACACAAAACAATGCCGATTGTCGGGTTGTCGCCCTCTCCACGTTTCAATTCATCGTACATACGAATATACATGTCCATTTGACCTACATCCTGATGTGTGATTTT
>JAITHS010000042.1 GCA_031279875.1 Tannerella sp. | reverse complement strand
TACGACGGCCCGTCGCTCATCATCGCCTATTCACCATGTATCGCTCACGGTTTGAAGCACGGAATGGGACACGCTCAATCGGAACAGAAAGCCGCCGTAGAATGTGGCTACTGGCATCTATGGCGCTATGACCCGCGCCTCGAAGCCGAAGGCAAAAACCCCTTCCAACTCGACTCCAAAGAACCCGACTGGACAAAATTCCAAGACTTCCTCAAAGGCGAAATACGCTTTGCATCTCTCTTTAAACAATTCCCCGCAGAAGCGGAAGAACTGTTTAAAGTAACGGAGCAGAATGCCAAGTGGAGGCTCGAAGGGTATAAGAAGCTGGCAGCACAGACGTCATAGAGGAATGGCATCTGCATGCTTTTGATACACCCGAACTCAATACTCCTTAGTCGCGTAGAGGGTTATTTCGAAGAGGCGGACGCGGTTGACGGCGTATGCAGGGATGTAATAGCGGAAATGCTGACCTTTGACGGGAGTAAAGTCGGCGTAGTAGGTCAGTGCGGCGTTGGCGGTTTTGGTGTGGACGTTGACCCACTGACCGTCGTGAAGTGTTTGGAGGCTGAAGTTAGCCTGTGCCGGTGCGCCGCTGACGGTCTCGAAAGCGTTGACGGTATATTCGGCGCCGAGGTCGAGAGTAAGCCAGTGTTCGTTGTTAGTATCGTCGGTTACCCAGCGAGACGGAGTAGAAGTTTTATCGCCGTCAACTGCGAGATTGCCCGGATAGCCGGAGAGGAAGTCGCTTGTAGCGGTTTGGCTACCAAGCGACACGATAGACCTCTCATAAACAGGTATTTTAACCGACGGCGTACTGAAAGTATCTATCGACGTCGGTTCGGGCAGATACATTGTCTTGCAATATAACCCTTTTGTAACGTCGATATCCGACAGTATTGTTGTTAAGCCGGTGGTAGCGGTGGGATAGAACGTTTTGACGGGTTTATCGGTAGAAGAGGTATATGACAGTTCGACGCCCGCTTCTTTGACCGACGTTGCCGCCCCCCACGTAACTACTACCGACTTGTCGGTTTGATATATAGCGCCGACTACTACACGGTTGGTTATTGTGGAAGCAAACTTGTCGCCATAAACGTTGACGTTAGTTTCATAGCGCACAGAGCGCAGGTCGGCGCCGTCGGAAGTATAAATCTGCAAAGTATAAGAGCCTTCCGCAACGTTATCGACAAAGACATCAAGCGGCTCCAACGGCGTGTGTGCCGGTATGGGAACAATCAACGAATCGGCGCCTTGCGACCGGTATATTTTAAGCACTTTGCATCGCGGGTCGGTAAGCCAGTAATGCAGTTGAAAACGCCCTTTACCGGAGTAAGCATAAGCCGAATCAAGGCGTCCGATATAGATAATTTCGCCGTTACGGAGATATTGGTCATGGTCGTCGTTCATGTCCGAACAAGATGCCATTAAAGCAATAAGTCCGGCAGTAAAAATATAATAAAAGTATCTTTTCATATTTAGTAAAGTTTTTAAGAATTATTATTGTGGATTGCCCCAGAAAGCGAGTTCGGTGAGAAACATACTTGTTGAATTAGTCCATGTGCGCATACATCTGTAGCGAACATATCTGACGCTCGGCACTTCGAGAGGAAACTCATATTCTTCGCCTGCAATGGCCAGAGCGACATCTTCCGACGTCAATTGCGCAAAGGCTACTGCGTCGGGGCCGGAAGGCTTTGTGGATATGCCTTCGATGAGTTTTGTCCAGCCGTCGAAACTGCACGGGTCGTTGAAAGCGTTGACATCGTTTGTACCCCATATCTCAAATTCTTTCGGATGATGTAGAGTAAACGAATACTGGTATCTGCCCCAGAACCTGAAGCGCGACAGTTTGGAAGTAACGCCAAGGTCTAACGAGATGAATATCGGCGTAGCAACGCTGTTGTTGATATAGACCATTTCGGAAGCGCTTTCGATAGTAGTAGCGCCGTTCCAGAGTATCGACAGATTGCCCGTACCGTAAGGCGAAATGGTAAAAGTATTACTGCAAATAGTACCGCCGCGCCACAGTTTGGAATCCAACTTGACTTCTTTCCATGGCGTCAAGGTAAGGAAAACCGTATCGGAATAGTTGTAGTAAATATCTCTTACATAGATACCGAAATCTTTTTCTCCGTCGGAGATACCTCTTACGGAGGCGTTTCCGGCAGCAACCGAAGTATAGATATTATCAATACTTTCATAAATAAGTTCGTCGTTTTTGAGCAACACTCCGACAACGACGTCAGCTTTTTCCGGATTTTCCCAGTTCAACTTTATGCCTCCGAAGCCCGGAATTACTGTTACTGAGCGGACAACGTCGAAGATAGGGCTGTCGAACGGTTCGATTTCGCATATTACCGGTTCCGATTCATTACGGCTGCGGTCAACGGAGATGAGTTTGACCTCCGACTTTACCGACCGCGAGTAACCCATAACCTTAACGGTATTTGCAAAAGCCGACGAGCGCATCTCTTTCTTCTGACCGTTGGGCAAAGTATATTCCGCTTTGACATAAAGAATATCTTTCTCGTTAGGAAGCATATATGATATAATCGCTCCGCCCTTGATGTTTGTAACCGTCGGGTTTGAGATCTTTTGAGGCGGCGTACCGTCGGTAGGATATTGCCCTATCGATTCTTCCTTGCAGCCAAGCAAGACTGCCATTACCACTGTTATTTTAATTATTTGTTTCATTTTTATTTATTTGAAGATTTGAAGATTTGAAGATTTGATTAACCACTAACCACTAATCACTAACCACTAACCATTACTCCCAATACGGATTTTGCACCAAATTGGCATTCACACGGATATTATATTGACGTATAGGCGAGAGATATTCTTTGGTAGTAAAATTCGGTATCTCGTAAGTAACAACGTTATTATAATCCTGCGTTGTAGCGCCGTTAGGATTGAGACCTTGGATAGGTTTGTTGAGCAAGTCGTAAGCCGTTTTCCAGCGACGTATATCCCAGTATCTGACGCCCTCAAAGGCAAGTTCTATCATTCTTTCGCGTTGGATAATTTCTCTCATCCCTTCTTGTGTCGTCGGTTTGGACGGATATTTTGACCATTCTCTCCAACTTTCCACTACTCCGGGCAAACCGGCACGTTCTCTTACCTTGTCGATATACTCATATACCTCTGCGTCGGGAGCGGATTTACTTTCGTTAAGAGCCTCCGCATAAAGCAGATAGATGTCGGCTAAACGGATAAGCGGGAACGTTGACGGTATTATCACGTTAGACGATTGCGACGGGCTGGCGCTCTCATAATGGCTTGACTTGCGAATATAATATCCCGTCATAGCGTATCTCATGCTTGAACGTTTGCCGTTTTCTTCGCCCGCTTTTGTTTTGAGTACCCATGACTGTTCCGATTCTGCGCCTTGTCCGGGATCTTTATATCTTCCGTTACCAAACCAGACGCAACCGTCGAAAGCGAGATTGGCGTAAAAGCGCGTTTCGCGGTCGATGTTGATAAGAGCCGTTTCGTAGCCCGGCTTGATAAAAAATTTATGGTCTGCCGGAGCAGGTGTCGGGTTATACCATCTGTTACGGTCGGCAAACTCTATGTCTTCATCGATGGGAACGCCGTGATTGGAATAAAACATCTCTACGGTAGCGAGTGTGGCGCAGAGCCACGGGTCGGTAGGCATCCATGTGCTTTGAGAGCCGAAGAAAAACGGTGTCGAAGCACGCTGATAGTCATACATAGTATATCTGTCGGCCGACCATATTATTTCTTTATTCCACCTGTCGGTTACTACGCTTCGAAGCGACATCAGCCGTTTGGTAGAATCCGAAATGTTGGGATATTTCGTAAACTCGTAGAAGTCATGACCTCCGAGCGCTGCCTCGTCGATGGCTTGTTTGCAGGCTTCGACGGCGCGTGTCCATTTAGATTTGTCTTCGGTAGCGGTAAAGAGCGCCGTTTGGCGATTGTCTTTCAGTCCGGCAAAATCAGGATTGCCGTTAAACAGCGGGCTGGCGGCAAAAACGAGCAGTTTGGCTTTGAGAGCCGCCGCTATCGGACGTGTGATATGTCCCATGTCGGTGCTTCGTATCTGTATGGCAGACGGCAGGTCGGGAATGGCTTCGTCGAGAAGCGTTGCGATGTAATCGACGCATTCGTCAAACGGGTCGCGATAAACGCGCACTTCTTCCGAATTTGCCGAGATAGGCAAACTGACTTTTTGCAACGGTATAGGTCCGTAATTAATAAGCAGATAGTAATGATAAAATGCTTTAAGATACTTCACTTCGGCTGCCCACTGTCGCGTTTCCGCTTCCGACAGGTCGGCGCCTACGTTGTAGATGTTTTCGAGAAACAGATTGCAGTCGCGAAGAGCGCGAAACATGGCGCGTCCGTTGTTTAATCCGTCCCAAACATTAAACAGCGGACTGTTGGTGTTTTGCTCGCCGCGACGCACTTTGAGACCGTAGTAATTGCCTGCAATGCCGTTATAATAAGGGTCTTCGACGCAATAAAACTCATCGCTGCCGAGAATAGCCGCATCGCCGTTAGGATTGCTGAAATACGGCAGATAGGTATAGCATGTGGCGAGGTATCTCTCGGTGCCGGTGCGGTCGAGAAAAGCGTGTTCGATAACAGGTACATTATCAGGCACTACGTCGAGATAATCGCTGCATGACATCACGAATATTCCGGTAATAATTGTTAGAAAGATATTTTTCATTTGTTTAATAGTTTATGAGTTAAAATGACAGTTGAAATCCGAGATTATAGACTTTTTGGATAGGGTATCCGAGACCTTCGCCGCCCATTTCCGGATCCCACATCTTGAATTTAGAGAATGTCAGCATATTGGTACCGCTAAAATACAGCCTGAACGAGGACAGATGAAACCGTGCAATAGATTTGACCGGCAGCGAATATCCGCATTCCAATGATTTGAGGCGCAAAAACGAACCATCACGCAACCACCATGTGCTTACTTGTGTGTTATTGGATATTAAGCGGTCTGACAGGCGAGGCCAGAGAGCGTAGATGTTACGGTTGTCGTCGCTCCAATGGTCGTCGGCATATACTTTGAGCAGTTGGTTTTTGTATGTCATGTTATTTTCGGTATAAGTCCGGAACGGGGCTGTTGTCTGGGCATAAATTCTGAACGATTCTCTGCCGAGACCCTGAAAAAAGCATGACAGGTCAAAACCTTTATAGCCTGATGATAAACCGAAGCCGTAAATTATTTCCGGTCTTGTCGGATAGCCAAAGAATACTTGGTCGAGCGAGTTTATTTGGTCGTCGCCGTTGATGTCGCGATATTTAATGTCGCCGCCGAGATACTCGCCGAATGTTTGTGTCGGTGAATTAAGTACTTCTGTATCATCCACAAAAAGACGTTCCGCTATATATCCCTGCATTTGCGAAATAGGACGCCCTACATGCGAAAGCCACGGCGTCAGTCTGTTGTCAACTTCTTCATATACCTCATATTTGGCTGTTGCATAAGTCAAATTGGCGCGTCCGGTAATCCAGAAATTCTTGTTAATGGAATGATTATAGTCGATAGAGAAGTCTATGCCGCTGCCTTTGGCTTCGCCGATATTTGTTTGCGGAGCAGAGCCTTGCAGACCCATAGTAGTAGGTATGTTGCTACGATCCATAAGGATGTTTTTGCGATGCTCGGTATAGTAATCGATCTGAATATCAGCCTTATTAAACAATCCGAACTCTATGCCGAGATTCATTTTTGCCGATGTCTCCCATGTTATTTTATCATTGGCATATCGACTTGTAGCGACGCCGTTAACAGAGTGATAGGGCGAATCTTCTCCCCAAGCAAATGATCGTCCGCTATCGTTAAGATTAACTTCCGAAAGATAAAAAAAGCGGGCGTCCGCGTCGCCGATAGCATCGCTGCCCGCAAGACCGTAAGTGGCTTTTAGTTTCAATTTGTTGACTATATCCTCTAAATTACCCCAAAACTGTTCGTTGGATATTATCCATGCCGCTCCGACGGAAGGGAAGAAACCGAACCGTTCATGCTTGGCAAAGCGTTCGGAACCGTTGTATCCGAAGTTTACTTCTCCGAAATAACGGTTGTCGTAGGAATATGTAAAACGACCCGACAGTCCTACGTTTCGTTGCGGTAAGGATAGCGAAAGTGAGTTGCCGGTGTTAGGTTTCAGGCTGTTGCGCAGGATACTTACCAACATTCCGCTGACGGTATGGATTTCGTTAAATTTATGGTCATAATTGATTGCGCCCTCAATATATGTCGTCGAAGTAATATCTTTGGCGCCCGGATTATAGTTGAGAAACGGCGTTCCACCCGTCGGGTTGATGGCTTGCAAGACATATTTGTCGGTCGTTTTGTCATATCCCGCAACGGAATAATAATACGGGTTGTAAGAGCGAGTAACGTCAAAATAGGAGTATCTCGTAGTGTTAAACAACCCTCTGACTGTAAGCCCCTCGACGATGAAATCAAGTTTTTGCCTTACTTCAAACTGCGCCAGCATAAGCGACTTGGAATAGTCTTTGTAACCCTTTACCATATCTGCGTAAGGATTGATATACTGACCTTTATCATAGTTTCCGAACATCGGATGCGTTACCCATGAAAAGTTATCATCCGGCGCAAAAGTGGCGGGAAAAAGTACCGGATCGCTGTGGATTACCTTATTATATAATGTAGAGCCTCCGTCGATAGGTCCGGTATAATCGTCAAAAGTGCCGTGAAGCCTCACAACGGCTTCGGTAGTAGGTGTTACGTTGATATTGACGTTACTCCGCAGCAGGAACTTTTTCAGATTGATGTTGTTGTTGAAATTGTTACGGTTATCAACTTTCAGAATGCCGTTATCCTGATTGAAAGTGCCTGCTATATAATATCTTGCTATATTGCCGCCGCCACTTACGTTGAAGTTGAGGCGGTGGTTGATGGCATGGTTTTTAAACAGTTCCCCGTACCAATCGTTGGCAGGATAAACAAAAGGGTTCTTTCCGGCAAGCGTATTGTCGATTTTCTCGTAAGGATAAGGTACGGCTGTCATCGGATTGCGCGTCAGAACGGCTTCGTTGTTAAGGCGCATGTAGGTTATGGGGTCGGCAAGTTCTATCTCTTGTGTCGGCTTTGATAACGACGTCTCAAAACGTACCGAAATCTGCGCTTTGCCTTCCCTGCCTTCTTTCGTCGTAACGAGTATAACGCCGTTGCCGCCGCGTGCGCCGTAGAGAGCCGTCGCAGCCGCGTCTTTCATGATACTGAACGAGGCAAGGTCGTCGGGTTGCAAACGTGCAAGGTCGCTCGACGACATCTCTACGCCGTCAATCAATATCAACGGGCCTGCCGCATAAGCAAACGATGTTACGCCGCGCACAAAGAAACTGGCGTCATCCTGCCCCGGCTCGCCGCTGCGCTGATAAGATATTAATCCCGAAATTCTGCCGGCTAATGATGTAGTGAGATTACTCGACGGCACCTTCAAATCTTTTGTGTTAACAGTACTTATCGACGAGATGACGCTTTCTTTTTTCTGCTTGCCGAAAGCAACAACCGTTACTTCTTCAAGTTCGTCGATTTTCTCTTCCAACGTGATTGTCATGTCTTTACCCTCGAATACGATCAATTTGTCTTGCATACCGAGGTAAGTTACTTTCAGTTTCGTGCCAACGGTGATGTCGGGCAACTCAAAGTTGCCGTTCTCACCTGTAACGGCGCCACGGGTGCTGTTTACGACCGTTATCAGAGCGCCGGGTAATGGTTCGCCGACGTTATCGATAACACGTCCCTTGAATGTTCGTCCACCCGACTGCCCGAACGCCGTCATCAACGTCATGCAGCACAAGGAGACAATCATCAAAATTTTTTTTACATTGTTTAGCTCGTTTTTCATTGTTAATATTTATTTTTATAGAAATTGTTGCGATATGATATTGGACTGCAAAAATAATAAAAAAATTTGGTCTATTTTTTTTTTTTTTGTTTTTTTAACACAAAGTCCTGTGTTTTTAATGATTTTTTGATATTTTCGCTATGAATTTCATGCCCTGTACGTCATTATAAGGAAAAATGCCGTTTTGCGCTCACTTACATCATTACGAGGGCGTTAACGTCCAGGGCATTCGTCATTGCGAGGAACGAAGCAATCCAGAGAAAAAGCACG
>JAITHS010000038.1 GCA_031279875.1 Tannerella sp. | reverse complement strand
TACGACGGCCCGTCGCTCATCATCGCCTATTCACCATGTATCGCTCACGGTTTGAAGCACGGAATGGGACACGCTCAATCGGAACAGAAAGCCGCCGTAGAATGTGGCTACTGGCATCTCTGGCGCTATGACCCGCGCCTCGAAGCCGAAAACAAAAACCCCTTCCAACTCGACTCCAAAGAACCCGACTGGACAAAATTCCAAGACTTCCTCAAAGGCGAAGTACGCTTTGCATCTCTCTTGAAACAATTCCCCGCAGAAGCGGAAGAACTGTTTAAAGTAACAGAGCAGAATGCCAAGTGGAGGCTCGAAGGGTATAAGAAGCTGGCGGCACAGTAAAATGTCGCACCGCATGGGCATGCCTTGCCCATGCGGTGGCGGCGTAGGAGGCAGATTTGAACGTAAAAATTATGAACAATAAACATCTGACATTTATTTTATTGCTTGCGGGTATTTGGGGGCTGACGGGGTTAACGGCTCATGCTCAATCGCAAGGAAAGAAACCGCTTGATCATGACGCTTACGATTCATGGCAGAGCGTTACGGCGCCGCTTATCAGTAACAACGGGCAGTATGTCGTATTCATCGTTGCGCCGCAAGATGGCGATAGCGTCATGTATGTTCGCAATCTCAAAACCCTTGCCGAAACGCGCATCGAACGCGGTTACGGAGCGCAAATCAGTGATGATTCGCGTTTTGTGGTATTTAAAATCAAACCTTCACAGGCTGAAAAGAAAGAAGCCCGCAAGAAAAAGAAAAAAGCCGACGAACAACCCGATGACACTCTCGGACGGTTGAGACTCGGCACCAACGATATTGTTAAAATACACGACGTCAAATCGTTTCGTATGCCCGAAAAAGATGCTTCCGTTCTTGCTTATCAAACGTCAATGCCGCACGACACGATTAAAGAGAAACACAAATCGCTCGTCATATATAATTTTTACACCGGATTTTATGATACTTTGCAATACGTAACCGACTATGTGATAAGCAAAAACGGCGCTTATATATCGTGTATCGTCAAGCCGTCGGAGAAAGACTCTGCCGCGCTTTCCGGAGTATTGCTATTCGACACAAAAGCGAGAAAGCAGGAGTGGTTGCTGACCGGAAAAAGCGATATTAAACTGCAATCGTTTGATGATGAGGCTACCAAGTTTGTTTTCTTTGCCGCTACCGACACCACCAAACGCGACCACAAAATCTATAATCTCTATTATACAACAACGGCCGAACCCGCCCAAACACGCATTTTAGTCGATACCCTGTCGGCAGACATGCCCGACGGATGGGCGGTAAATACCTTTCGCAGTGCTACTTTTAGCCGCGACGGCAGCAAACTTTATTTCGGCATATCACCGATACCCGAACCGAAAGACACTACTATCGACATGTCTGAAAAGGCGCGGCTTGACGTATGGCACTGGAAAGACGACTTTCTTCAGCCCGTACAACTCAAACAGGCACGCACAGAGACGAATCGCTCGTATCTATGTGTCTTTGCAACCGACAATTTGAAGCGGTTCGTTAAATTAGGCTCCCAAGACCTCGAAACAGTTACTACCACCGATAAAGGCAACGCAGAAACGGCGCTCGGCAGCACTACGCAGGGCTATCGCATCGAATCGCAGTGGACAGGCTTTTCGCGCAACGATGTTTACACCATCAATATTGCTACCGGCGAGCGTACGCTTGTCGGCAAGGCTATGGCTGCTTTGCCGTCGCTATCAGTCAAAGGACGCTATCTGACGTGGTATGACCGACAAGCGGCAGCATGGTTTCTTTACTCGGTAGAAACAAAAACGACACGCAACATCACCGCCGACATAGACGCCGTTTTTGCAGACTCACGCGGACAGCGCCCCGAACCACCCGAATCGTTCGGCACGGCAGGTTGGAGCAAAGACGACAAGTTCTTCTACATCTACGACATGTATGACATCTGGCAGATAGACCCGACAGGTATTCGGCCGCCGGAAATGATTACCAAAGGCGTCGGCAAAGAGCATAAAATCACTTTCAGATACATCCGTACAGACCTCGAAAACGATTTCATTGATACCGATAAACCGTTACTGTTGAGCGCTTTTGATAATACGACCAAAGAAGCGGGATATTATACTCTTGATATGAAAAAGAAAGCCTCATTGCCGCTCAAACGTATCATGGCACCAAAGACTTTCGGACTGTTGCGTAAAGCAAAAAATGCTGATACGTACATATTTACGCAATCCGATTTTAGACATTCGCCCAATTTACAGGCGACTTCCAACCTCTGGAAAACGCAAACACAACTGAGTAATATCAATCCACAGATGGATGACTATTTCTGGGGAAATCCCGAACTTGTGAGTTGGAAATCATTCGATAATGTTGATTTACAGGGCATTCTCTATAAGCCGGAAAATTTTGATCCCGAAAAAAAATATCCGATGATCGTTTATTATTACGAGCGTCATTCCGACGAACTGTACCGGTATTTTTCGCCTGCTCCGAGCCGTTCTACCGTCAATATACCGTTATTTTGCAGTCGAGGATACCTTGTTTTCACGCCTGACATTAATTATATCGACGGTCATCCGGGTCGAAGTGCCTATAACTCAATAGTTTCAGGTGTAGAGGCGTTATGTCGCAATACTTGGGTTGACAAGGCTCGCATCGGCATTCAGGGACAAAGCTGGGGAGGCTATCAGACAGCATATATCGTTACTCAAACCGATATGTTTGCCGCTGCCGGAGCAGGCGCGCCCGTAGCCAATATGACCAGCGCTTACGGCGGCATTCGTTGGGCAACGGGTCTCAATCGGCAAATGCAGTACGAACGGCAGCAAAGCCGTATCGGCAAAACGCTCTGGGACGGTCTCGACCTCTACATTGAGAACTCGCCGCTGTTTTTTGCCGACAAGGTAAAAACGCCGTTGCTCATCATGCACAACGACCTCGACGGCGCTGTGCCGTGGTATCAGGGTATCGAACTGTTTACTGCTCTGCGGAGGCTCGGCAAAACGGTCTTTATGCTGCAATACAACGGCGAAGAACATAATCTTACGGAGCGTCGCAATGCCAAAGATTTGAGCGTCCGCCTGCAACAGTTTTTCGACCACTATCTCAAAGGCGCTCCGATGCCGGTGTGGATGCTATCCGGCGTCCCTGCAAAAGATAAAGGACGAACTTGGGGACTGGAAATGCCGTAAAAGGAGCCTATATATTTTTTCGAGGCTCCATAAACATATTAAAATTTTTTATTAACATGAAAGAACTTTTTAAATTTCTTAAAGAACTGCGTGATAACAACGACCGCGAATGGTTTCAAGCCAACAAGGAACGATACGATGTTCTTCACAAAGAGCATATCGTTATGGTTCAGGAACTTATCGGACGTATCGGTGCTTTCGACTCCGAAATTGCCGGACTTGAAGCCAAAAACTGTATCTATCGCATTTACAGAGACATACGTTTTTCCAACGACAAGACGCCCTACAAGACGCATTTCGGCGCTTATATGACCGGTTTCGGCGGACGTACAAGCCCCTACGCGGGATATTATCTGCATCTTGAACCGGGCAACTCGTTAGTATCCGGCGGGGTATGGTGTCCTGACCCCAAGATGCTCAAACAGTTGAGGCAAGACATCTATAACAGTATGGATGAGTTTATTGCAATACTTGATAATAAGGATTTTAAGCGCCTTTACGGAGGTCTTGAAGGCGAGATGCTCAAACGTATGCCCGAAGGTTTCGCCAAAGATTGTCCGCATGAAGAAGTCCTGCGCCACAAATATTACGTAGTATCAAGTATGAAGAGCGACAGTTTTTTTGACAAAGACGGTTGGATGGATGAAGTTGTTAACAATTTCAAAGTTCTGCAACCGTTTAACACTTTTCTCAACTACACGATGGGAGAATTTTTCGGCAAGCAATGAAGTATTTTTTCAACAGATTATACCGTTTGCTTTTTTGCAGAGGCGGTTTCGGCGTCCACTCGCCGTTTGTTTTTGACCTGATAACGAATGTCATAGAAGAGACGACACCGTTCTATTGCTACGATTTGTTAAGGGCAAAGCGTTCGCAGCTTAAACATGACGGACGCAAGTTACTGCTTAAAGAACATGACTGCCGGTTGCTGATGCGCCTCGCCAATCGTTTTCATGCTTCCCGCATTCTTGCTTATGCAGACCATTCGGGAGAGGTAAGTCTCTATACGACAGCGCATTCGTCAACAGCCCAATGTGATGTGTCGCAAAATCCTGACAAAGGTGCTTGCTACGATATTCTGTATATCGACTTTAAATCGTTTAATGTCAACACTTTCGAGAGTTTGTTGCGGCATGTTGACAAAAACTCACTGTTAATAATTGATGGAATAAAATCTTCGCCCGACCACAAACTCGCATGGCAAAAAGTTTGCCGTCATCCCCTTCCGACAGTCAAAATCGACCTCTACACGCTTGGTCTTGTTTTCTTTGATACTCAACTGCCGAACCTTACCCGAAAAGGTGTTGTGTTGTGACGGCTTGAAATATTGCATTAGAGTCTGTCGGAGAACCTGCCAATGACTAATGCCCTGTACGTTAACGTCCTCGTACGGTACCACGAAGTCCCGCAGGGACGACAC
>JAITHS010000025.1 GCA_031279875.1 Tannerella sp. | reverse complement strand
GGAGCGCAATATCGCACTGATGGACGCCAACACAAAGGGTTTGAAGCAATTAAACCGCTCTATCGGCAAACTCAAAGACAACCTCGCCGCTAATGGCTACGAAATTCCGGAACTTCTCGGCAAGCCCTACAACGATGGAATGAATGCCATTATCACCAACACAATTCAGGACGAAAACCTTGAACACGGTGTTGAGAAGATTACAAAAATCATCAAGCCGCAGGTGAATTATCAGGATAAGATGATTCAAGCGGCACAAATAGGGGTTAGTGTAGGATGAATAAGTTAGCGAATATATTGCCCTTCAAAATGATTGTTCGTGATGTAACGAATAAGATATCGGTTGCCGAACTGAAGAAAGAACAGGTACCAGACTGTTCTTCTATTAGGCTTATACATGATGTATCGCATGCCGGATTCATATTTGGAAAAGTAATCCGGCGCATAGAACTTGGGAAGAAACGAAATCTTTTGCGCTACGTATTCTTTCATGTTCACGACATATTGTTTCGCATATTCTCTGGTGCCAAAATAATTTTGCTCAAAGAGTATGTCTATAAGTTGATTAAGATACACAGTGGCATTTCTATGGTATCTGACAAGCGGCTTCGCTGTTCAACCCTTGCAGTGGTTTTAAACCCTGCAAGCGGTTTCGCTGTTCAACCCTTGCAGTGGCGCAAGTGTCGTCCCATGCGGGACTGCTACCAAAGACGCTTTTGCTTAATTGCATCATTACGAGGATATTAACGTACAGGGCATTCGTCATTGCGAGGAACAAAGCAATCCGGCGTGCCTATGAAGCAATCAAGTCATAAGAAAGTATTTTCATGTTTTTGAAATAAAGTCACATAAAAATTACTCTGTTTTCAAAACTAATTGTTATTTTTGCAGTCGAATAAATCATAATTTGACATGGAAAAAATTAATAGACGAGATTTTATCGGTAACTCGCTGCTTGCTGTGGCGGCGGCGACAGGAGCGATAACCGGCTTGACAAGCGGTATGTCGCTCGACATCAACAGAAAAAAGAATCCGGCAGAAAAGATGTCCGTCGGGCTTGTAACCTACATGTGGGGCAGCGATTGGGATATTAATACCCTGATTGCCAACTGCAAAAAAACGCAGATGAGTGCTGTGGAACTGCGCGTAGAACATGCACACAAAGTTTCGCCCGCGCTTTCTGCCGACGAACGCAAGGCGGTTAAGAAACTGTTTAACAAAAGCGGCATAAAACTGCTCGGCTTCGGCACAAACTACGACTTTCACAGCCCCGACAAGGAAACGGTGCGCAAAAACATCGAAGGCGCAAAAGAATACCTGCTCTTGTCGCGAGATTGCGGATCGTCGGGCGTAAAAGTCAAACCTAACGACCTGCCTAAAAATGTGTCGCAAGAACAGACCGTTGCTCAAATAGCACAGGCTCTCAACGAGTTAGGCAAGTTTGCTTCCGACATTGGTCAGGAAATACGGCTCGAAGTACACGGCGGTTGCGCTAAAATACCGATTATGAAAGCGATAATGGATCAGGTAACGGAAAAAAGCGTCGGCTTGTGCTGGAATTGCAATCGCGAAGATTTGGAAGGCGACGGCTTGGCGACAAATTTCGCGTCTATCCGCAACCGTTTCGGACGCACGATGCACATCCGCCATCTGGCTAACACGTCATATCCCACCAAAGAACTGTTTGACCTCCTATGGGCGTCTCAGTATGACGGTTATTTGCTTATAGAAGAAGGCAATGTGCCGAGCGCCGACGAACGGATAGAAAAGATGAAACAATCGGTCGAAACGCTCTCTAAATGGAAAAAGGAAGCTAAATGAACACCCGACGAGCATTTCTAAAAAATGCAGCTATAACCGGATTGGCGTCGGCAATACCGATAAAAGCAGTATCTTCAAACAACATTGCCTCTCGTGATAACGGTCGCAAATACTGCCGGATTGAAGTCGTAGAACAGGGCAGCGATATACCTGTGCCGTTAGTAGAACTACAAACGGTTCATCAACAGCGTTTTATAACCGACAATGCCGGAATTATCGCTATCGACGAACCCGAATTGATGGGTCGTGAAGTGTGGTTTAACATCAAAGGATACGGATACGGGGTCAAAGCCGACGGCTTCGGTATTTCGGGAGTACGCCTGAAGCCAGAATACGGCGAAACACTGCGCGTCGAGGTGCAGCGTAACTGCTTGGCACAGAGACTCGGACGCATTACCGGTGCCGGATTGTTAGCCGAAAGTCAGAAGACCGGCGAGTACACCAATATTGCCGAAAGCGGCGTTGTAGGATGCGACAGTATTCAATCGGCTGAATATGAGGGCAAAACGTTTATGCTCTGGGGTGATACGTCTATTGCACGCTATCCGCTGGGAGTATTTCATTCTTCGGCGGCTACCGCTTCCCTCAATCCTTTTCCTAACCCCGCTCTTCCACTTATTGCGCCTGACGAAATGAAATATTTCAGAGACGAGAAAGGCGACATTCGCGGAGTGGCAAACATGCCCGGCAGCGGTCCAACATGGCTGAGCGGACTTGTCTGTCTGCCGTCGGAAAGCGGCAAACAGCGGTTGTGTGCTGTTTATAACAAAATAACACCGCCTTTGGAAGTTTACGAAAGTGGGTTGTGTGTTTGGAATGATATGACGCAATCCTTTGACCGTCTGAAAGTTATATGGTCGAAAAGCGAAGCCTCTCCGAAAGCGCCGCCGATGCCTGACGGACATGCTGTGATATGGCTTGCGCCTGACGGCAAAAAGCAGGTTCTCTTTGGCGACCCTTTGCCGAGATTGTGCTGTAAAGCCACTTTTGAAGCATGGCAAAACCCTGCGTCATGGCAACAGATTGAACGTCAGACAACTATATCATCGTCGGAAGATAATACGCCAATAGAGCCTCATTCCGGCTCAATAGCATGGAACGGCTATTTGCAGCGATGGGTGGCGATTTTTATGCAACGGTTCGGCAAACCTGCCGCGTTCGGTGAAGTATGGTATGCCGAAGCCCCCTCTCCGACAGGCGTATGGAGCAAGGCCGTCAAAATTCTGTCGCATGGCAACTACACGTTTTACAATCCGCGTCTGCACACCGAATGGGCGCCAAGAAACGCACCGTACCTTTTGTTTGAAGGCACATTCTCGTCGATGTTTGCCGACAATCCGCCCGTAGTGCCGCGCTATGACTATAATCAGTTGCTCTATCGCCTCGACCTGACGTCTTTTTGATGTTCGGAAAATTATCCGAACTACTTGTCGGCTTTCTTCTCTTCCTTAACTACCGATGCTTTGTACTTGATTTTTCCAAAAGCAGTAACTAATTTGGCGTCGGAAGTCTTGTTGTTTTTGTACGTAACCGTAACGGTCTTGGTTTTGAGGTCGCATTTGAGGTCGGTAACGCCTTTTTCAAACGCGATGTTCTTCTCAATTGTCTGAATACAATGGTCGCAACTCATGTTCTCAATGTAGAACTTGGTTGTCGTATTCTTCTTGTCGGTTTTTGCTTCCTGTGCGGAAACCATTGCAAATGTGAACATTGCACATATTGCGGATAAAATAAATCGTTTCATTTGTTTATAAGTTTTAGTTATTAGACTGTTTATTTGTTTATTCGTTTAATTGTTAATCACAAAGTTTATTCTCCGTAGTATTTTTTGATTATATTTCGCTATATCAGTATTTTTTTATACCTTTGCAGCGAATTATAAACATATAAATTTCTGCAAGTATGAAAAAAAATATTATTGGTAGAGAACGTGAGAAGAAAAAGTTAGAAGAGATTTTTGCGTCCAAACGTTCCGAATTTGTCGCTGTTTACGGCAGGCGTCGTGTTGGTAAAACATTTTTGATTCGCTTTTTGTTCTGCCCGCAAAGACATTATACTGATTACTTGCGGTTCGGCTACTTCGTGGATTATCAATAATTTAATCAACAATCATGGCGGCTTGCACAACCGTTTGACGGCAACTATATTTCTAAAACCGTTTACGCTACGCGAATGTGAGAAGTATTTCAGAGCGTTGAAAATTTCGGTTTCCCGTCGTCAAATTGCCGAATATTATATGATTATGGGAGGAGTGCCGTTTTATTTAAGCCATATTAAAAAAGGCAAAAGTATCACACAAAACATTGATAATATGTTTTTTGCAAGAAAAGTCGCGATATGTTATATCAACTCATTGACCCGTTTACTCTCTTCTATTTCAGGTTTATAGCAAAAAACAAATACAATGACGAGCGCTTTTGGTCAAACTCGCTCGACACTCCTTTGCGCAATACATGGGCAGGATTGGCGTTTGATATGATTATAGACCGTAAAGATGGAATTATCAATCTGTTGGAAATAAAATTTTCCGAAAAAGAGTTTGTAATCACAAAGAATTATGAAGAGAATTTGAGAAACAAGATTTTTGCTTTCAAGGAGGAAAACGAGCCTCACAAGGCGGTTCATCTTGTTATGCTTGCATCGGCAGGAATAAAGAAAAATAAGTATTACGAAATGCTACAAAAAGAACTGACAATCAAAGATTTATTTATAATGACTTGAATATTTATAGCAAATTATAGATTTATAATTTGCTATAAATGGTATAATTTATATAGATATAGCAAATTATAATGATATAAATTAATATAATCCGGACAATATTCTATCTAAAATTCCGACATAATAAAACGGCAAATTTATTAGCCTAAATTCTTTACCTGTCTGCGTTTTA
>JAITHS010000004.1 GCA_031279875.1 Tannerella sp. | reverse complement strand
AATCAAAAAACTACCTTACGCCATATCCCGACGCAATTGCGCTTGCAATGGTGATTGACGATACTAAAAGACAAATAGCTCATTAGTGATTAGTGATTAGTGGTTAGTGATTAGTGGTTAAAAAAAAAATTTATGCAAATGGAAACGAAACCGAGAAAACTGCCGATAGGCATACAGACCTTCGATGAAATACGCGAAGAAAATTATATTTATGTCGATAAAACTCAATATTTGGTTAATATGATCGACAACGGCAAATTATATTTTTATGCCCGCCCGCGCCGTTTCGGTAAATCGCTGACGGTATCAACGTTCGACGCCTTGTTCTCAGGCAAAAAAGAACTGTTCAAAGGGCTTTATGCCGAAGAGTTTATGAACCGCCCCGACTATCGTCCTTCACCGGTTATACGGATAGATATGAGCAATGTAACCACAAACAAAGGAATTGATATTCTGGAATTGACTGTTACACGGCGCGTCATAGAAATTGCCGAAAAGTATGGTATTAACATTCCCGATACATATCCTCCGGGCGAAGCGTTACGTCAGTTGATAAAAGAATTAGCCAAACAGGACGGCAACGGCAAAGTTGTAATCCTTATTGATGAGTACGACAAGCCTTATACCGATTTCTACACCGAACCTCAAAAGGCGGAAGAAATTCGTAAAATGCTGCGGGATTTTTACTCTCGCATTAAAGCAAACGACGAATATATCCGCTTTGTGTTTCTTACCGGCATTGCAAAGTTTGCAAAATTTGGTGTATTTTCTACACTTAATAATATAATGGATATTTCGATGAATAAACAATACGGCGAGATGTGTGGTATAACGGAAGCGGAAATCGAACGTTATTTTCCCGAACATATTGCAGCCACAGCAGACAAATTTAACATCTCTCCAAAAGAACTTCTCGAACGAATACGCGCCCAATACGACGGTTTCTGTTTCGACGGCATTCACCGGCTCTACAATCCCTTTTCCACGCTTTATTTTTTCAGAGAGATGGAGTTTAACGATTACTGGATGGAATCGGGAACGTCGGCCATGATAGCAAAATATCTGAAAGACAGACATCTTACCCTTGAACAATTCCGCCGGTTGCCGGTGTCGAATAATTTCCTTCGTACCCCCGGCGACCTTGACACTACTCCTCCCGAAGGCTTCCTCTATCAGGCGGGATACCTGACCGTAAGAGAGCAAAAAGGCGACAAATTCGTTCTTGATTATCCCAACACGGAAGTATTGAATGCGATGTCGGCGTTGCTGGCGCAGAACATCCTGCCCGCCGACAAGTCATTCGGAAACCTGCAACAGTTTATGCTACGTGCCATAGAGGAAAAAAATGAAAATATGATAAAGAAAATCCTCAACGCGCTATTGGCAAGCATCCCTTACGATGATTATGCCGCATCAGTACGACAGAGCATCGCGCTTGATCCCCTTGATGTTCAAGTTCGCGAATGGCTCTATCGCTCCACAATCATTGCCTTCTTTCGCGGTTGCGGCGTGGCTACGGTTGCCGAAATGCACACCAACCTCGGACGACCCGATTTGGTAATATCATACTTAGGAAACACTTTTGTTATCGAACTGAAAGTGGCATACAAGCCGGAAGATGTACCCGCCAAACTCACCGAAGCCGATAAGCAGATTAAATCAAAAAACTATCTCACGCCCTATCCCGACGCAATTGCGCTTGCAATGGTAATAGACGATACAAAAAGACAAATAACTCATTAGTGGTTAGTGATTAACGGTTAGGACGGGGCTGTGCCTCGTTCGGTTTTATCCACGCAGGCTGTGCCTGCCGGATGCCGATGCAGGCACAGCCTGCGTGGATAGAGCAGACAAGGTAAAACCTTGTCCGAACAACGTAATTCATTCGTAATTCGTAATTTTTAATTCGTAATTCGTAATAACTTCCTGATTTCTGTTTTGCGTTGTTCGCGTTCCCATGAAAAAGTCCGGCTTCTACCGTCAAAATATTCAAGCAAATATAACACTTTCGAGAGCAAATCGCAACGCTGAACGACGTCAGGTTTAATCAGAGCATCCTGATACAGCAGTTCCGAGAGCATTGTCAGGCGGGCTTCTGTTTCGCGTTCGCTGTACGATTCGTCTTCAATTTTTTCGAGAATTGTCTCCTTATCATTTTCATAAAAATAATTCGGTGCAGAGCGAAAAAACTGCCGGTAAACCTCGTCAAAACGTTTTTGAATTGCGGTAAAATCATCTTCTCCTTCCTCTTTACGCCTGATAATCTTTGAAATAGCGTCGAAAAACTCCTGTAAAATCCGTAATATATAATCCCGTTCAATCATATTATTATAACTTTGATATTAAGCAAGAAAGCCAATTTCTCAATTTTGTCCGCAATATGTCCTATGCCGATTGCGGTATGATGTGACGGGCCGGCTTTGCTCCACTCATTAATAAATGTACGCGCGCCCGCGCGAAAGCGGTAGCGACTGTTCGTGTTACCGATATTCAGCACCGGCCCTTCTACCGACTGCCCTTCGGCGACGAGCAGAAACACTCCGTCGTTGTTTTCACACACCGACAGCAACGTTACGTCGCCGTGCCTTACGGTCATCTGAATCGACAACCCCTTACCCGGTTTACCGTGATAGACAGGCAACGGCACAAGTCCTACGTTACCTTCGGCGATAGCGAAATGCGCCGGGCCGTCGTGTCCGAGCATCACAACATCGTCGTCAAAATCCATAGCATAAAACTCTGAAAATGAGCCTCCCGCACCGAAAAGCGACATTATTTTCATAGCCTGTGCGTTTTTAACTTCACACTCGCCTGCGACAGGTATTCCGGCGCCCGTCAGCAAAGTATTTCCGGCTATGACAGACGTTACAATATCCTCATAATCATTGCCGTTGACGCCTTCGTAATAATATGCCAAAGAGCCGAGATTGTGTGCCGCAACAAGTTTGTCGAGCGCTACCGACGTCTGCGCCGCCCGTCGGAGTTCGTATTCTTCGCAGTCGGACGAAACGGTAAATTTGGCATAAAACTCTTTCATCTTATTAACTATCTCATTTTCAGTCGCTTCGTCGCGATATTTTTTCAGCTCGCACATTTCCAACAACTCAATATGAGTGCCGAAAACGGCCGACTGCCGCGTCAGATCGGTGTAAACGTCGAGCATCCCGCAATAGTAATGCCCAATAACGCCAAGCCGGTTGCGGCTCATGGCATACTTGACCTTCGCCGCGTCGATATGATTTTGAATCTCGCGCCATGCGTAATCGTCATGTAAATAGCCTGTTACTATCTCGTAGCGGAGATTGCTGCGGTTCAAAACGTTAGCGATTTCAGGCGCCGAGCAAGCCTGACAGTGCGCGAGCCAATAGCCGGTCATTTTGCCTTTGTCGCCCATAGAATTGATTTTGGCGTAGTCAATAGCCGAAACCGGTTGCAGGTTCAACACTATTATCGGACAGTTAATTCGTTGAGCCACAGGCAATATTGTCGAAGACAGGCAGTAAGTCGAAACGTACAGGAAAACGATTTCGACCTCGTTTTGCACAAAGACGGAAGCAGCTTCGGCAGCCTTCACGGGGTTGTCCACCATGCCCGCATCAACAACTTCCACGTCATTGACAGACGTTATTTTGTTGCCGATAAAATTTTTATACGATATGAGAGAATCATACAATCCCTCGAATTGTCCCCAGTAAGTATCTAATCCTGTGGCAAATAAACCTATTTTCATATTGTTGTTTTTTAAAAATATCTTATGTATCCTATTGAACAAGTATTGTAAAGGCAATCTTTGAAGCCATGTTTATATCTGAATGACAGAGCGTTACGTTTGTATTCGTATTCTATTTTCGAGCGAAATTGGAGCGGGCGGTCGCCTTTGTCTTCATAGCCGAAAATGCCCGCCATGTCAAGATTGGCGCTCAAACGGCGGTATTTGGCGCTCAAACCGGCGGAATAAACGACGGCATCATTCTGACGATGAACCATATTGTTTGTCATCCAGCAGTAAAATCCGACAAAACCTTGCATTCTTATCTCTAAATCGTTAATTTTCAATATATTACGACCCGCATTGATATTAAACCAGTACGCCGCCGCATCAGTAAAACGGGCGTCTGCGAGACGGTTGCCGCTGGCTGTTTTGAGAGAGGCTTCGAGCATGACGTCAGCCCACCTGTCGCTACGGAAAAGTTGCCAAAACGAGCTTACCACAACATCGCCGTGCGCTCCGTCTTCCCAGTATGTACCGGCGGCATGACGCTCAGCAACGGTTTGAGGCGACATTTTGTAGTACTCGTAAGCGAGAAATGACACTTCAACGCCCGCTATCCCGTCGGCAACAGGTATGAACAGCCGCGCAAAGATGTCTTTGGTGCGGTCGCCGGAGTAATAATGATGCTCGCCGCGTATCTCTGCTTCAATGCGGTCGTTGATATATCCGTATCTCAACTCCGGCATCGGAAAAGCGTTCGGGCCGAAATAACGCGGCGCATATTGCAAATATTGCATCTCATCACGCCATGGCTCGTCCTGCGCCGCAACATTTATTAATAGTGTAAATAATACACTTATAATTAGATATTTACGTCTCATTTCTTATAATCGAAATTGTTACAGGTCCGAGTAATCCGCTGTTACGCAGAGGATTGTCTTTATTAGGTCCCTTAATAGTCCACGTTTTACGCTCATTTTCAGGCAATCCGGCATCATAAACGAGGCGATTAAACCATGTGGATGTTACTTCTATCATCAGTTCGTTGTCGCCGTCTTGCAGTGCGTCTGTTATGTCGAGGCTGTAAGGCGGCGTCCAGAGCGTGCGTAACTTCTTGCCGTTAAGCGTTATAACGGCTATCATCTCTACATCGCCGAGATCTAAAATCAGTTTCCGGTCATTGCGAGCAGGATTGCTTTGTTCCTTAACATTAAACTTTGCCCGATATGTAACCGTGCCGGAAAAAGCTTTGCCTTCGGGTAAAATATCAAGGTCTTTCCATGCCTTTAATTCTTTGATATTCAGCGAAGACGGCGCTCCCCAGCCGGAAGGAAACGACAATGTCCACTCCGTTATACTATCAACAAGTTCGGCATCGCTATAAAAAGGTGCGGCATCTTGTGTAACACCTTTTCGGAATACTGCAAAACAAGAGCCGGAGCGGGCAAGACGCAACTTAACAGCAGTGTAACCATCATCGGTAAGGCGTGCTTCGGCGGCGGTAACATTGCCCGTCAGCGGATCCCATATCTCAACTTTACCGTTATTATTAATTTTGATTTCTTCATCCAAACCTTCTCCGTATGGGGCAGTAATGTAATACCAGTCGGCGCCGTCGGTTTGCCGGTGTAGCCAGAGGGCTTTGTCGGTAATAACATCAGGCTGAATATCAAGTTGTTGCAAAGCTTTTTCGATAGATATACCATACAAAACGGTACCTTTGCCCCATAATTCGCGAACGGCAGCGTCAAACCTGCGTTGCGCATCTTTGCCGCCTTTCAACGACGCCAACCCGACAGGCTGGGAACCCACAATAACAGCCCCAGACTTTACCATTTCGACCAATTTTTCAAGCGTCTCCGGCAACATCCGCTCATTATCCGGCATCCAAAGAACTCGATAAGAGATACCTTCGGGAGTAACAATCCTGCCGTCCCGAACAGTAAGCCTGTTGAGCAGAACATCTTGATTGCAATAATCATATTTATAGCCTTTTAACACAATTTTCTGGTCTGGTTTATGGCTTATTTCGTCGCCGAGATACCAAAGGACGTCCGAAACGGGTTTGCCGCGTTCGAGCATATAATTGAGCCGCGCAAGGTAGGTCGTAAATTCGGGCGCATGACGCCACCATGTCTGTCCGCGCAGAAACGGCGTCCCTATACCGTCGCCGAAAGCAGTGCCGGGAGGCAACCAATCGGTTCGCGGATTATGAGTATAAGTATGAAAAATAAGATGCGTAACTCCTTGAATACAATTCACATTCGCCACTTCTTTGAGCATACTCAAATGTTCGTCGAAAGTCAAAGCAAACGATGTGAACGCTTCGGCTGCCACGCGCGGTTTGCCGTACATCCTCGCTGCCGAAGCGGTCGGACGTATCGGCTTGAAATTGATTGAGCCGACGTAATCTTCCGTTACAGGCTGCCAAAACTCGGTCATCGGTACGTCGGCATGTTTGTAATACTCCAAAATATCAGCGGGAAATATGTCGCCTGCCGCCGTTTCGTACTGAATATCAAGACCTTTCGACTTAGCAAGCGTAGCCATTCGACCATAGAAACCGTTAGCGAACAGATCGCCGATTACTCCTCGCCAGTCAAGCAGAAAGCGTGCCGTAATATCATGATTGTCAACTACATAACCAAACAATGCCGGAAGCCGCTTGCGAAGCGCATAGCCGGTACGAGATTGAAATTCGCTCTCCATATTCGACGTCCATGTCTGGGTATTGCATTCCCAACTGTCAAGCAGCATTCCGTTGAGCAAACCGCCGCCGAGCGCCCCGTCTGTGAGACGCCCTATATAGCCCGCAAAATGGGCGTCAGGGCCTTTAACCGACAGTTTATCGCACTCCCAGCCCGTTCCTTCGGCCGGCGCAGGACCGTTCTTATGCCCTGCGTTCACATGCCCTACGCGCAGCACAGTCCATTTTCCTTTTGGCGCTTTCCATGTCAGCCGACCGGTCGCACGATCCATATATTGCGTAATATCAATGATTTGACTTGATTTAATAAATGTTGCGGGCGACTGTTTCGGATTAGCGCCCGCACGCAGATGACTGCGCAAAGTCCAGCCTGCTTCTGCTTCGAAATTGTTTTTGCGCGATGCCGAAAATAATTTCAACAACGAGAGTGTCATGTCGTGTTTGTTATTGATAATCAGACGATAATGTTTCATTCCGACAGAACCTGACTTAGCCGCTCTTGCACCGTCATAGACCTCATCGCAGGCAAGCGTTATAAGTTTGTTGTCCTGCCAATTCGACTGCGGCATATCTGTACGCATAACATCCACATTATTAGCCCCTACAGCCTGAAGTGCCACGTGTACGTCCGGCTCATAGCACCGACCGTGATTAAACCTCTCTACCGACGAAAACACTACCGTGCGTACCGTAACCGGCTTATCAAACTCAATATCAATCGTATATTCCGCAGGAGGCAGTCTTAACGGCTTTTCCAACGTACCGTTAAGCAGTTTCGACCACTCAAAATCAGGATAGTTACCGTTCACTTTCAACGGTTTAAGGGCTTCGCCGCTATCGTCTTCGGGAACAGGAAAAGCAAGCACGGTAATGTCCTGATAATCACGCCATTCCTCGCGGCTCGGTTGAGGTGTCGGTAATGAAACGTTCGATTGACCGCCACTCACGTCCGTCCTGCTCCACACCAAATCGCGCATAGCATTACTTGGCGTTATCCACGGCCCGCCCGACATAGCCCAGCCCGGACAGTTCTGCATCGTAAACCGCAAACCAAGCCGACGACATTCTTCTGCCGCAAACCGCACATGCTCGTCCCATGACGGGCTAAGGCAGGCTATCTGCGGCTCAACACCCGGCCATGCGCCGCCAAACTGTCCGTGAAACAGTTGAACGCCCGAAATTCCCGCTTCCGCAATTGCCTCAAGATCAGCAGTTATGCCCGCTTTCGATACGTTTCCCCCGATAAAATGAAACCATGTTTCGGGATAATAAATTTTCGACGGGCTGACAAAATTAACCCTGTCATTATCGCCGAAAGACGCTTCGATTTCAGCCTTCGACGGCGTTACCGGCAACTGCGCATCAGCACTTACCGACATGATTATCAAGCAAATAGCAAATCTAATAAAATTCATAATAAGAAAATAATCAAACTGCAAAGATACGAAAAAATTATGAATTATGAATTACGGAGTAACGTATCTCCTTAATTCATAATTCATAATTTTTTCGTATCTTTGCAGTCTTAAAAACATAAAAAATGGAACAATTATCAGCACGTTTAGCCTGTCTATCTCCGTCGGAGACACTGGCTATGTCACAGAAAAGCAATGAGTTAAAGGCTCATGGCATTGATATTATAAACCTCAGCGTCGGCGAACCTGATTTCAACACGCCCGACCATATTAAGGCGGCAGCCAAAAAGGCTATTGACGACAATTTTTCGTTCTATCCGCCTGTACCCGGATACGCCGACCTGCGAAAAGCTATTGTTGACAAACTCAAACGCGAAAACGGTCTCGACTACACGTCAGAGCAGATTATCGTATCCACAGGCGCGAAACAGTCGGTTTGCAACACTCTGCTTTGCATCATCGGGGCAGGCGACGAGGTTATCCTGCCCGCGCCTTACTGGGTCAGTTATGCAGAGATGGTCAAACTCGCCGACGGCAAAAACGTTGTCGTCAAAGCCGGTATAGAACAGGATTTTAAGATAACGCCCGCACAACTCGAAGATGCCATCACGCCGCGCACTAAGGCTATCATCCTCTGCTCACCGTCGAACCCGACCGGCGCCGTTTACAGCCGAGACGAACTCAAAGGTCTCGCTTCAGTACTCGCCAAACATCCCCAAATAACGATTATTTCAGACGAGATTTACGAACATATCCTCTACACCGGCTCTCACGAGAGCATTGCCCAATTTGCCGAAGTAAGAGACCGTGTAGTCGTAGTCAACGGAGTATCAAAGGCTTACGCGATGACAGGCTGGCGTATAGGCTTCATCGCCGCACCGCTGTGGCTCGCTAAAGCATGCAACAAATTACAAGGACAATACACCTCATCCTCGACTTCGATAGCCCAAAAAGCAGCAACAGCGGCTTATACCGGCGACCAGTCATGCGTAGAAACGATGCGTCAAGCCTTTCTGCGCCGTCGCGACCTCATTCTTCGCCTGACACGCGAACTACCTGATGTTAAGGTTAATACCCCACAAGGAGCGTTTTATATCTTCCCCGAAGTAAGCGCCTATCTCGGAAAATCGTTCAACGGACACAAGATTGAGACTTCCGCCGATTTGGCTATGTACCTCCTCGAAGAAGGTCATGTAGCCTGCGTTGGCGGCGACGCTTTCGGCGCTCCGGGGCATATCCGCATGTCTTACGCCACGTCCGACGAAAACATCGTCAAGGCTATTGACCGCATTAAATCGGCATTAATTAAACTTTCATAAACTTTTTCAGTCAAAGTTTTATATATTAAAAATTTCATGCGAAAGAATTGTGTTATAGCGCTGATAATGATGATATTATCCGGTTGTGTTGCAGTAAAGCAAAACAACCGGCAAGGCACTGCGTCTAATCGTAAAACAGGATCCGACAATACGGCATTGCCTTCTTTATCGCATTCTAATCGCGCCAGACTTAACGATGTTAAAGTTAAAGATTACAACGCATACGCCGACCTAAAATATGCGAAAAGAGACTCATTCTCAATCATTGCCGATTCTATTATCAATTATGGGATGAAATTTTTGAAAGTACCGTACAAATATGGGCGCATGGATCCGAAGAAAGGCTTTGACTGTTCGGGCTTTACGTCTTACATTTTCAAACGTTTCGGCTACCAACTGCCGCGTTCGGCTCATGCACAGGGCGCTAAGTTTCCGCTTATCAAGCCCGAAGAACTGAAACGCGGAGATCTGGTTTTTTTTGACAATCGCCGCCAAAGCAAGCGTATCGGGCATGTAGGTCTCGTTACGAAAGTGAACCGCGACGGCACTTTCGAGTTTATACACGCCTCTGTGTCAAAAGGTATTACGGTAGGTAACTCGCAGGAAACGTATTACAAACAGCGTTATATAGGCGCGGGCAGAGTTTTGGATAACGAATCCGTCAAATCAAGGATGCCGGTAATGATAACGGCGGCCTCGCTGTCGGGTACGAAACCGGTAACGACTGCCGGTACGCGAACTTATTCCGTCAAAAGCGGCGACACGCTCTATGCCATAGCAAAAAAAAACAACACTACGGTAACACAACTGAAATCGATTAACGGTCTGAAAAGCAATACGATACGAACGGGGCAAAAGTTGAAAATACTTTAAAATTCTTGAATTGCATGACAACGGCACGTCGAAAAAAAAAAGAAAATATAGTTGAATATCTGCTATATATGTGGCAGGTAGAGGATATGATACGCGCATGTGGGCTGGATATGAACGTCATAGAAACGAAAATAATTTCGCAATATTCACAATCAGAGGAAGTTATGACGGAAACATGTCAATGGTATTCCGACCTGTGCAATATGATGAGGTCGGAAGGAGTAACGGAAAGAGGTCATATTCAGATAATTAAAAACGATATGGCAGAACTCGTCGAACTTCATCTTTCACTGTTGAAAAACCCGCAGGAAACGCTCTATGGCTCGCTATATTACAAAGCGTTACCGGCTATCGTACAATTGCGGTCGAAGTCGGGAGGTGTTGAGCAGTCGGAGATAGAAACTTGTATTACAGCCGTTTACGGCTATTTATTACTCAAAATGCAAAGCCGCGAAATATCCGCCGAAACCGACGAAAGTATCCGCACAATTAGCGCCATGTTAGCGTTTTTGGCAGCAAAAT
>JAITHS010000350.1 GCA_031279875.1 Tannerella sp. | reverse complement strand
TCAATTCCTGCGGCAAGTAAGTGTCGATATTCTTTTCGAGCCGACTTTTCCATGTTTCCACAACCGTTGCAACGGGATAACGGTTGGCGGTCAGTTCGCTGGGTTTGTAGAACACGTTTCCTTTCTCCGCCTGCATGGACAGCGCCGTGTTGAAATTCGTACCTTCCTGTATCGCGTTGTTGAGGATGTATCTTTCGGCGTTCGATTGCGGGGCGTTCAGCAGGCGGTTGTTGCTGCTGACGCGGTTGTTGACAATCGTATTGTGCGCTATAAATATCCGGTTGACGGGATAATAGGAGTTGGATTCGGTTGCAAAATTCAATACGTGCATCTGTTCCGAGTTGATTGATTTTTGAATGATATTGCCCACAATAACAGCCTGTCCGCCCGAAGGAATGTCGATACAGTAACTGGCGCGTGCGTCGTTGTCGTTACCGTCGGCAATCAGGTTGCAGTAGATGTGGCTGACGGCCGCCCTGCTTTTGATCAGATGACCTCTGGCGGCATGATGAAACCAACAGCCGGAAATATCCACCCTGCCGATATGTCCGACATAAATATTGTGCGAAAAGCCATTGCCGTAGCCACCGTATCCGAACTCGGAATTGGCGACCGTCAGGCGGATAGGTTGCTCGTTGGCGGTCAGGATACCCATTTCGTTGTGCATAAACCGGCAACCGATAACCGTCAGGTTACCGCTTGTAAGGCGTATTCCGGCGCCGTTTTGGTCGGGTACTTTGGCGTTGATAAAGGTGATGCCTTCGACGCAAACTTTCCCGCCTCTAATCTCCCAGATGCCCTTTCCGTCAACATATTTTCCGTCGGCGTCGAGCGTTACTGCGCCACCTGCGGCACGGATCACCAGATTGTCCTGTGTCCACAGCGCCACATCGCCCTTGTAGGTACCGGCGTCGATTTCAACGACCGTATTGTTTTGGGCAGCTTCGGCAGCCGCTTTCACTGTTTTGAACTGCTTGTCGGCGCCTACTTTCAAAACGGTAGCGTTGTCGTTAACTTCACACGCGCAGATTTCTTCGTTACCTGCTTCCGGTTCCGGTTTTGTTTCCGGATCAACTACTTCATTGTTGCACGACACTGCCGAAATCACTAAAAACAGCGCCGTCAAAGTTCTTGTTAATAAATTTGTTTTCATCGTTTATAGTATAGTTTATGATATAAGAAGTTACAAAGTTAGCATAAAAAATTAAAAATTAAGAATTAAAAATTAACTTTTCAACGGCTATTGTTGATGATTGTCCGTGTCCGGGATAGATAACGGTAGGGTGGGGCAGGGTAAGGAGTTTTTGGCGGATGCTCTCTATCAGCGTGTTATAGTTGCCTCCCCAAAGGTCGGTCCTGCCGATACTGCCGTAAAAAAGAGTATCGCCAGTAAAGACAATGTTTTCGATTGCGCAGTAAAACGCCAGACTTGCAGGAGAATGCCCCGGTACAAGCAGCGCTTTGAGTGTGATATTACCGAAATGTATTTCTTCTTCGTCTTCTATAAAATGCTTGTAATCAACATCTTGGAAATCTTCTGTGATTCCGAAAGCCGCCGCTTGGGTTGCAAGGTTTGGGAAGCGAGCGCTCAATTCTCCTTGATGTATTTCCGGAACAACGCCGTAAGTATCTGAAATAAAGCGATTTCCTACCACATGGTCGAAATGATAATGAGTACAGAGTAAGCGCTTGACAGTCAGCTTGTTATCATCAATAAAAGCGTTTAAAATTTTTTCTTCATTTCGGTTGATACATCCGCAATCAATTAGCGCCGCCTCGCGTGTATCATCGAAAATGATGTAAGTATTGACGCCGAAATAATTGAATGTAAACTGTTTAATACTAATCATAACGGGATATGTATAATTTTTTTAGTTTTAAAATAATCTTCTGTAAAAAAGTCTTTTAGCGATGTTACAAAGACGTTTTTGCCGAAAGGGGCGAGTTCGGATGCCAGCGATTTTTCACCAGCGGGGGCGTTGGCGGTACGTTCTCCTTTGAGGCAAAGCAGACCGTTAGGGATAGCGTTGACAGGTTTGGCGGCGATGTTTTTGCGTATTAAGCGTACAAGTTCGGGCAAAGTCATCACGGCGCGGCTGACAACAAAATCAAATTTGCTTTTTTCTTCTTCCAAACGGCAATGTCGTGCGGTAACATTTTGTAAATCAATCTCTTTAACGATATTTTCCACTACGCGGATTTTTTTACCGGTAGCATCCACCAGATGAAACGATACGTCGGGAAAGAGAATAGCCAGCGGAATGCCCGGAAAGCCACCTCCCGTACCGGCGTCCATAACAACGGAGCCTATTTTAAAACGAATGGCTTTGGCAATACCGAGCGAGTGCAGCACATGACGCTCGTAGAGATTGTCGATGTCGCGTCGCGAGATGAGGTTGATTTTGGCATTCCAATCGCCGTACAACCCGCCCAGAGCTTCAAATTGACATCTCTGACGATCCGTTATCTCGCGAAAATATTTTGTTATAATGTCCATATTTATTTCAAAATAAAAGTGCAAAGTTAGATTTTTTTTTCTAATCTATGTAATAAATCGGCATTTACAACGTTAAAAATTGTATGCGTTTGATGTTTCAGACAATAGTAGCGGCGGTTTTTGCTATGATGGTTTACTCGTGCAAGCCGGTCAAGTTGAGTGTTGCCGAAGAAAAGCAACGCATAGGTGAGTATTATGAGGCGGCTGAAATGTATCGCAAACTATACTCGAAAACGAAGCCGAAAGACCGCGATTTACGTGCCTATATTGCTTATAGAATGGGACTTTGCAACCGGAAAATCAATAATCCCGCACGTGCTGTGAGCGCTTATATCAGCGCTTACAAGAGTAACTATCCCGACAGTTTGCTGTTGCTGCATCTCGCCGAAACATATCATCGAAGCGGCCGGTATGACGAAGCAGTGAAGTATTATGACCGCTATCTGGCTCTTGCGCCGGATGATGTCAGAGCCGTAAAAGGCCGACAGGGATGCGACCTCGCCGTAGAGTTGAGAGAACATCCGACGCCGTATCAGGTTAGACGTCAGGATATTATGAACTCTCCGTATGGCGACTTCAGCCCTATGCTGACGGGTGAAAAGTATGACAAACTGTATTTCTCTTCATCGCGGGCTAAAAAAGTTCCGAAAGATTCGGTAAGCGCCATAACAGGGCAACTGACTAATAATCTGTGGTTTGCTGAAAAAGACGAAAATAATGTCTGGAAAAAGCCTCTCCTGATAGAAGACGCCCTCAACACGGCGTTTGATGAAGGTACGCCCTCGTTTTCGGTTGACGGCAATACGATGTATTATACTTACTGTTCGAGCGACCAGTACAGTTCGCGGCCGTCGGAAATTTATTGTTCGACCCGCAGCGGAGCGGCATGGAGCGCGGGCAAACGCATCAGTCTGATAGCAGATTCGGTTACAAATATCGCTCATCCGGCTGTTTCGCCCGACGGTAAATACCTCTATTTCGTGTCGGATGTGGGCGGTTTCGGCGGCAAGGATATCTATCGTACACGTATCAAAGGCTCCGACGATTTCGGCGGCATCGAAAATCTGGGCGAAAGCATCAATACTGCCGGCGATGAGATGTTTCCTTACGTCCGTGATTCCGTTACGATATATTTTTCTTCCGACGGACATCCGGGTTTGGGCGGGCTCGACATCTTCAAAGCCTCTTTGGATAGTCTCGGAGTATGGCATGTCGAAAATATGGGGATGCCGCTCAATTCTTCAAGCGATGATTTCGGTATCACTTTTGAAGGCAAACGTGAGAAGGGCTTTTTTTCGTCAAACCGTAACGACGTGCGCGGTTATGACCACATATACTCGTTTGAACGACCTGTGGTAACGATTTTTATTGAAGGATATATTTCCGACGCCGACGAAACGCCGTTAGACAGCGCTGTGGTCAGAATTGTGGGCAGAGACGGCTTAAACGAAAAAGCGCTCGCCAAGATAGACGGCTCGTATAAGATTGAATTAGAGCGAGATATAAGTTATGTGATGATGGCGAGCGCGCCGGGTTTTCTTAACCAAAACATAGAACTCAAAACAGACCCCGACGAGCGCAACGAAACGTATTATGTTGATTTCTACCTCCTTCCGCTGATGAAACCGAATGTTGTGGATAATATCTTTTACGAATATGATAAAGCTGACCTCTTGCCGGAATCGAAAACGGCTCTTGATGAACTGATTAAAATACTTAACGATAATCCCAACATCACTATCGAATTAGGAGCGCATACCGACAGGGTAGGTTCGGACAGATATAACGAAAATCTTGCACAGAGACGTGCGCAGTCGGTTGTTGACTATCTCATCTCTGCCGGTATCCCTGCCGACCGCCTGACCGCCAAAGGTTACGGCAAATCCGTTCCCCAAACCGTTAACAAAAAGATTGCCGAAGAGTATGATTTTATGCACGAAGGCGACGTATTGACCGAAGAGTTTGTACTTGCCCTGACGCCCGAACAGCAGTCAATAGCCAACGGTTACAATCGCCGTACCGAATTTATCGTTACAGGAACAAAATACAGACTGTTTTGAAATATTTTCTTAAATAAATTTGGTGATTTCAAAAATAATTACTACCTTTGCGCCCGCTAACTAAAAAAAATAACGTCTCCGTAGCTCAGTTGGTAGAGCAATTGACTCTTAATCAATGGGTCCAGGGTTCGAGTCCCTGCGGGGATACTTACTTCGACAGGCGACTGATTACGGTTGCCTGTTTTAATAAACAGACAGAAAATATGAAGATTACTAAAAACAAATTCGTATCGCTGACGTATGATTTGTATGCCGGCGAAGAAAGCGACCGCGAACTGATGGAAAGCGCTACCCGCGAACGTCCGTTGTCGTTTATTTATGGATTAGGTTCGATGCTCGAACTCTTTGAGAAGAATATCAGCCAATTAGAGCCGGGCGACAAGTTTAATTTTACCCTCGCCCCCGCCGAAGCCTACGGCGAGTATGTCCAAGAACATGTAGTAGAGTTGCCGAAGAAGGTTTTTGAAATCAACGGCAAATTTAACGATGCTGTGGTAAAAGAAGGCGCTACGCTGCCGATGATGGACTCAAACGGAGGGCATATCAACGGCTCGGTACTCGAAATCAAAGATGACGTTGTAGTGATGGATTTCAATCACCCGTTAGCCGGTGAGACGCTGAATTTTATCGGCGAAGTGATCGACGTCCACGAACCGACAGAACAGGAAATTGCCGAAATGAACAAGGCAATGCGCGGCGGCTGCGGTTGCAATTGCGACGAGTGCGACGACTGCGATGATGATGGCTGCGGCGACGACTGCGATTGCCATAAACATTAGCCGTTGATGAATACTTTCGGCAAAATGTTTCGTTTGACATCCTTTGGCGAATCGCATGGCGTCGCTATCGGAGGCGTTATTGACGGATGTCCGGCAGGGATTACAGTTGATATGGATTTGATCAGCAACGAAATGGCACGCCGCCGACCCGGACAGTCTGCCATCACTACTTCACGCAAAGAAACAGACGAAGTGGAGTTGCTATCGGGTGTCTTCGACGGCAAGACAACAGGAACACCAATTGGTTTCATTATCCGCAATAATAATCCCCATTCCGACGATTATGCTAATCTCAAAGATGTTTTTCGCCCTTCTCATGCCGACTATACGTATCATATCAAATACGGTATCCGCGATTATCGCGGCGGCGGGCGCAGTTCGGCACGCGAAACAGCCGTGCGTGTTGTAGGCGGCGCTTTCGCTAAAATGTTTCTCAAACAGCATGGCATTGATATTCAGGCTTATACATCGCAAATAGGACATGTCAAGTTAGACCATACTTATCTCGACTACGACCTCTCACAGACGGAGAACAATCCCGTTCGCTGTCCCGATCCTGCCAAAGCCGCCGAAATGGAAGAACTGATACGCCGTGTCAAAGGCGAGGGCGATTCTGTCGGCGGAGTAGTAACATGCGTCCTACGCGGTGTTCCGGCTGGGGTAGGGGAGCCGGTATTCGGAAAATTGAGCGCATCTCTGGCTTCGGCTATGTTGAGTATCAATGCCGCCAAAGGCTTTGACTATGGCGATGGCTTCGATGCCCCGCTGTTTCGCGGTTCGGAACATAATGACGAGTTTGAAGTTCTGGACGCACGTCATTGCGAG
>JAITHS010000335.1 GCA_031279875.1 Tannerella sp. | reverse complement strand
ACGTTTAGAAATAGAAGAAGAAGTGCGCCGAATAGAAGAAGCACGCTACAACGCATATTTCGGCGACATACAAAAAGCCAGTACGCAGAAAGACAAAATCATTGCCGAGAAAGACGAAGCCCTCGCCGCGAAAGACGAAGCCCTCGAAAAACAACGTCAGACAATCATCAATTATGCCAAATATCTCTTATCGACCGGCAAATCGGCGGAAGAAATTGCTGCCGAAACAGGATTGAATAAAGAAGAGATACCTTTACAATAGGTTTTATTGAAGCGAAATGCTTTCCTTTCATAAGATATAAACAAAAAAAGCAGTTCGTATCGCTCGAACTGCTTTTTCCCTATTTAATGGTTGTATGGAAAATCTTTTTACATCATTCCACCCATGCCGCCGCCCATCGGGGGACCGGCCGGTGCGGGATGTTCTTCTTTCTTCTCGGCTACTACGCACTCGGTGGTCAGGAACATACCGGCTACCGATGCGGCGTTTTCGAGGGCTACGCGAGCTACTTTCGCCGGATCAATGACGCCTGTTTTGCAGAGGTTTTCGTAGGTGTCGGTCTGGGCGTTATAGCCGTAGTCGTCTTTACCTTCCTTAACTTTCTGTACTACAATGGCTCCCTCCTTACCGGAGTTGTTAACTATCTGACGCAGAGGCTCTTCGATAGCACGTTTTACGATTTCGATACCGTAAGTCTCGTCGTCGTTAGCGCCTTTGAGGTTATCGAGCGCTGAGATAGCGCGGATGTATGCCACGCCGCCGCCCGGAACGGTACCTTCTTCGATAGCTGCGCGGGTAGCGCTCAATGCGTCATTAACGCGGTCTTTCTTCTCTTTCATCGCCACTTCCGAATGTGCGCCGACGTAAAGAACGGCTACTCCGCCTGCGAGTTTGGCGAGGCGTTCTTGCAGTTTCTCCTTGTCGTAGTCTGACGTTGTAGTCTCGATTTGAGCCTTTATCTGACTGATGCGGGCTTCGATTTCCTGCTTGTCGCCATTGCCTTTAACGATGGTCGTATTGTCCTTATTAACAGTTACTTTGTCGGCTGTGCCTAACATCTCTACTTTCGCGTCTTCGAGTTTCATACCTTTTTCTTCGGTAATAACACTTCCGCCCGTCAGGATAGCGATGTCTTCGAGCATTGCTTTGCGACGGTCGCCGAAGCCCGGAGCCTTAACTGCGCATACTTTCAGACCGGCACGGAGACGGTTTACTACCAACGTAGCAAGTGCCTCGCTGTCAAGGTCTTCTGCAATAATCAGCAACGGACGACCTGTCTGTACAACCTGTTCCAAGATAGGAAGTAACTCTTTGAGAGCCGAAATTTTCTTGTCATATATTAAGATGTACGGGTTCTCAAACTGCGTTTCCATCTTCTCGGTGTCGGTTACAAAATAAGCCGAGATATATCCGCGATCGAACTGCATACCTTCAACAACTTCAACCGTAGTTTCGGTGCCTTTTGCTTCTTCGACGGTAATAACGCCCTCTTTCTTAACCTTTTGCATAGCTTCGGCGATAAGTTTGCCGATTTCTTCTTCGCCGTTAGCGGAGATAGTGGCTACATTTTCGATTTTCGCAAGGTCGTTGCCCACTTCTACCGACTGTGAGGCGATGCTCTCAACTACTTTCTTGACAGCCTTGTCGATACCGCGCTTCAAATCCATCGGATTAGCGCCTGCGGTAACATTTTTCAGCCCAACGTTGATGATCGACTGCGCCAGAATAGTCGCCGTCGTGGTGCCGTCGCCAGCCTTATCGTTGGTTTTCGAGGCTACTTCCTTGACTAACTGTGCGCCCATGTTCTCGTACGGGCAAGCCAGTTCTATTTCTTTTGCTACCGTCACTCCGTCTTTCGTAATTTGCGGAGCGCCGAATTTTTTCTCAATGATGACATTACGACCTTTGGGTCCGAGCGTCACCTTAACGGCATTTGCCAACTCATCCACGCCTTTTTTCAACAGGTCGCGGGCTTCGATATTGAATTTAATTTCTTTCGCCATAAGACTTTAATTTTGAATTTTTAATAAGTTAAATAATAGCCAGAACATCCGACTGACGCATGATAAGATACTTTGCGCCGTCAAGTTCAATTTCAGTACCGGCATATTTGCCGTACAACACTTTATCACCGGCTTTCAGCACCATTTCTTCGTCTTTGGTGCCGCCGCCTGCTGCGATGACTTCGCCTTTCAAAGGCTTCTCTTTTGCCGAATCGGGAATGATGATGCCACTCGCCGTCTTCTCTTCTGCGTCTGCGGGTTTAATAAGAACCCTGTCTGCTAATGGTTTGATACTCATAATTTTAATAATTTTAAAATAATTAGTTATGTAATTTTTTTTAAGTTCACGTCTTTTATATCACGAAAACTGTGCCAAAAGAAAAATTTCGCTTGAGGCTGACATTTTTGCAGGTATTATGAAATTTTTTTTGTATCTTTGTACTTTAAATACGGATATTAAATGAACAGAAGACAATTTATCAAAATGTCACAAAATATTGCTGGTCTGACAATTATAAGCTCATGCGGGGCTGGTCGCAAGGCGGCGTCGGACAACAATGTCATGTCATCTTTCGGGCTGCTGACAGATTGTCACTTTGCTCGGCGAAAGCAAACCGGTACTCGCTATTATGAGCAGTCTATCAACAAGTTAAGCGATGCCATTTCGGTTTTCAACAAGTTAAAACCCGATTTCGTAATCGAACTCGGCGATTTCAAAGATATGGGTGCCAATAAATCGGAAACAATCTCTTTTCTTGACGAGATAGAGGCTGAATATCAAAAGTTTAACGGCCCGGTCTATCACGTTCTCGGCAATCATGATGTGGATAACATCAGCAAGGACGACTTTTTGAAACATATTGATAATCATGGTCAAAAAACGGCTAAACCATATTATTCGTTTGTTAATAAGAACATTAAGTATATTGTGCTTGACGCCAACTGTAATGAAGACGGTACCGATTTTGACAGCGGAAATTACGACTGGACAAAAGCGTTTATTGCCAAACCACAGTTGGAATGGTTGACGGCAGAGTTGAAAACGCACCTGCCGGTAATCGTCTTTTTGCACGAATTGCTTGACTTAACGCAAAAACATCATGGCGTTTGCGTCGGTAATGCAACGGAAGTGATTGATATTCTGGAATATAACGGCAATGTTTTAGCCGTTTTTCAGGGACATCATCATGCCGGCAGTTATTATTTCGGTAACGGCATACATTATTATACTGTAAAAGGCATGATAGAGGGTGCTATGCCGGAAAATAACGGTTTCGCTCTTGTTGAGATAGATAAAGCGCTCAATATCAGCATCGACGGATACTTCAATGAAGGAGATATGATGCTGAAAAAATCCGGAAATTTATGACAAATTTTTATGAGGATTTAATTCGTAAGTATGCCGACAGGCGCGACAAGTTGAAACAAACATCTTATCGCTATGGCACGGTACGGTTGGTCGTTTTTGTAGCGGCTGTCGTAACGCTTTATCTCTTGCGTGCCGAAAGTTCGGCTATTTTGGGTAGCGTTGCGGCGGCTTATATTATAGCATTTATAATGCTGGTTATCAGGCATAACAAAATTTCCGAACAACTCAATTATGTTAATGAAGCGCTCAAACTCAATACCGATGAATTGAGCGCCCTGAAATATGATTTCAGCGCTTTTGACGGAGCAACGGAAATGACGGATATTCAACATCCGTTTGCCGCCGACCTCGATATATTTGGGCAACAGTCTGTTTTTCAGAGTATTAATCGTACCGTTTTCGGCAAACGCCGATTGGCTGATATGTTTCTCAATCCGTTAACCGAAAAGGCTGATATTTGCGAAACCCAAAGCGCGGTGCGCGAACTGTCGCAAAAAACCGATTTCAGGCAGCATTTCTGCATTACCGAGAGGGTGGCCAAACCGACCGACAGTCTTAATATGGCAAGCGCGTTTAACGGCTCGGCAAGCCGAATAAATCACCTCCGTTTTTGGCACATAATGTCGGTAATTGTCCCTTTGCTGTGGCTTGCAGGCGTCATCGCTTATATTGCGAATTGGGCGCCTGTTAGCATCTTCGGCTGGATTTTTACTTTTGCTTTAATCGCTACCACAATCCCTCAAAAGCGTATCAACACGTTGTATAAGTCGTTTGACAAGACGGATAAAATTCTTCAAACATTCTCAAATCTGCTGCAAACTCTTGAAAATGAGCCTTTTGAATCCGAATATGCAAACAGAATAAAAGCCTGCATCAAAGCCGACGGTAGAGGAGAAAGCGCTTCGCAGGCTATTAAACGCCTGTCGGTCATCGTCGGTGCGCTTGACCAACGTTTCAGTCTCGGAGGTTTAGTGTTTAATTTCTTGTTTTTCAGAGATATACGCGAAGCAATCAAGCTTGTGCGCTGGTCATCTGCCAACGGCAACCGCATCGGCGAATGGCTTGACGCACTTGCCGAAATCGACGCTTTAATATCGCTCGGCAATTTCGCTTTCAACCATCCGGATTATGTTTATCCCTCAATATCAGATGATTATTTTACTTTTGACGGTTCCGAACTCGGTCATCCGCTTCTTGCTGCCGACAAATGTGTCAAAAACGACCTCAAACTTATCGGAGCGCCTGATTTTGTGGTTATTACAGGGGCTAATATGGCGGGAAAAAGTACATATCTGCGTACGGCAGGCGTCAACTTCCTGCTTGCCTGTATCGGTGCGCCGGTGTGTGCTAAAATGCTGACTGTTAGCCCCGCCAATCTTTTTACCAGCCTACGTACCGCCGATTCTCTCACTACCGGAGAATCATACTTCTTTGCAGAACTCAAACGTCTTCGGATGCTGATAGACCATTTGCAGGCAGGCGAAAAGATGTTTATCATCCTCGACGAAATTCTCAAAGGTACAAATTCCGCCGACAAACAGCGAGGTTCGCTGGCATTGATGCGACAACTGACGGCGCTCAAAACTTGCGGCATGCTCGCAACTCACGACCTGACGCTCGGCGAACTTGAAAATGAATTCCCGCAAACAATACGGAATTTCTGTTTTGAAGTTGACATTTCCGGCGATATGCTCGCTTTTACTTATCAAATACGCCCCGGAATAGCTCGCAATATGAACGCATCATTATTGATGAAAAAAATAGGTATATGCAACACATAGTTTTTTTAACCGGCGCAGGAATGAGCGCCGAAAGTGGTCTCAGTACGTTCCGCGATTCCAACGGATTATGGAACAATTATGACGTCAACAAAGTGGCTACTATCGAAGGCTGGCACGAAAATCCGGCATTAGTACAGCAGTTCTACAACGAACGTCGCGCTCAACTTGCTACTTGCAAACCAAACGAAGGTCATCACCTTATAGCGGCGCTGGAAAAGGATTTTAAAGTGTCGGTTGTAACTCAAAACGTTGATAATCTGCACGAACAAGCCGGCACTACAACCGTCTTGCATTTACACGGCGAGTTGACCAAAGCGTGTAACGAAAGTAAAACAGATGTTATCGACATCGGCTATCGAGCTATTAATCACGGCGAAAAAGCAAAAGACGGCAGCCTGCTCCGCCCGTTTATCGTATGGTTTGGCGAGGCCGTGCCGATGATAGAAGAAGCCAGCGATATCGTGTCGAAAGCCGATACGATAGTAATAATCGGCACATCAATGCAAGTTTATCCTGCTGCCGGACTGATAAATTATGCACGTCGCGGCATCCCCGTATATCTCATTGACCCGAATGAAGTATATGCTTCCGCTTCCGTTTCGTATATCAAAGCGAAAGCCGCCGAAGGCATGAAAATCATTACGGAAAAGTTATATTGCGCTTTGTAAAAGCATTACCGTTTTATCACCGGAAATGCAGCAATACGCAGACGTGCGGCGCCCATGGGGATCAAAATAATGTCTTCTTGAGGCTCGCTTGTTTCAACCGGACTTTGCGGGACAAAGGCGCAGAGACCGGTTTCGTCGAGTTGCCATTC
>JAITHS010000236.1 GCA_031279875.1 Tannerella sp. | reverse complement strand
CGCTTACGGAGGTTCCGGGCGACGCTTCGACTGGTCGCTGTTAGAACACTACGACGGCAACATACCGTTCCTGCTCAGCGGCGGCATCACGCCCGACAGCATCAACGATATAAAGCAATGTCATCATCCCCTCTATGCCGGAATCGACCTTAACAGCGGGTTTGAGACATCTCCCGCTCAAAAAGATGTCGAAAAACTAAAAAAATTCATCCTTAATATATGAAAATCCAAAAAAAATCCGTATCTTTGCAACGTTTTAAGACAGCAAAAATTTATTAACTAATTAATAATCAGAGCTATGACAGAGAAAACAAGGTATTCGGATGAGGAATTGGAAGAGTTTCGCGCTATCATCCTCGAAAAACTCGAAAAGGCAAAACGCGATTACGATCATTTGCGCGAAGGTGTTAACCACAACGAGAGCAACGACGTTTCGGACACATCGCCTACGTTCAAAGTCTTTGAAGAGGGTGCAACAACGCTGTCGAAGGAAGAAATCGGCAGGTTGGCACAGCGTCAGATGAAATTCATTCAAAACTTACAGACAGCGCTGTTGCGCATCGAAAACAAGACATACGGAATATGCCGCGAAACGGGTAAACTTATCCCGCCCGAACGCCTGCGAGCCGTACCTCATGCAACATTAAGTATAGAAGCAAAAGAAGGTGGTATTAAGTAAGTTACAGCAGAAACAGTTATTGACGGCAACGCTATCGATTTTGGCGATACTTACCGTTGACCAGGCTTCGAAAGTCTGGGTCAAAACGCACATGCAACTATATTCCGACATCGAAATATTTTCATGGTTCAAGATATATTTTACCGAAAATCCCGGAATGGCTTTCGGAATAGAATTGTTTGATACATCCATTCTGACGCTATTCAGAATCGTTGTCGTATCGCTGCTCGGCGTCTATATATTCAAACTCATCCGACAAAGTTTCAATTTCGGCTTTGTAGTATGCCTGTCGTGCATCCTTGCCGGCGCGATTGGAAATATCATAGATTGTGTATGTTACGGCGTTATTTTCGACCACAGTCAAGGCAACGTCGCCTCATTTATGCCCGCTAACGGCGGTTATTCTACATGGCTATCAGGCAAAGTCGTTGATATGCTGTATTTTCCGCTCATCAGAACAACATGGCCATCGTGGGTTCCGTTCTGGGGTGGGCAAGATTTTATCTTCTTCCGTCCGATATTCAACATCGCCGATTCGTCGATTTGTGTAAGCGTTTTCACACTGATTATCTTCTATCGACAATCGCTGTTGGCTGCTTTCTCGTCAAAGCCAAAGAAAAAAGATGCGTAACAATCTGTTATTCATATCTTTAATATGTTTATTCGCGACTTCGTGCAGCCGTGTTCCTAATCATATCCTCTCCGAAAAACAGATGAGGTCGATACTCTACGACATGCAATTAGCAGAGGCTATCGTTGAATCCCAATATGAAAAATACCGCACCGGCGATGACAGAATGGCTCTCTACGCATCGGTTTTCGACAAACATCAAATCAGTCAGGAAAAATACGATTCATCGCTCGTATGGTACGGCAAAAACATGGATTTGTACATGCAGATATACAAACTTGTGCTAAAAGACATCAACAGCAGTATCGACCTGCTCGGCGACGTCAAACCAAACCCGCTGTCGGGCGAAGTATCGGCAAAGGATTCTATTGATGTATGGATTTATAAACGCCGTTTTACGCTTCAATGCCGAAAGGCGATGCTGACATTCGGCATAGAGCCGAAAGCGCCCTATTCATCGGGCAGTTCGTATGTTCTTGGACTTAATATATGGGGGATAACCGATGATATGCCGTTCAAACCGCGTATAAGCCTCTATGCCGTTCAACAGGACACAGTAATCAATGTAAATCAGGACATTACATCCGACGGCTATTATGAGACCGTAATTCGTACCGTCGCTACAAAGCCTGTTAAAAAAGTTTTCGGTTATATCATCTTTAACACTAACAGTATCAATAAGATATATATTGACGGCATACATCTGATGAAATATAACTACGGTTCGCAAGCCCTTACCGCGCCGAAAGACCCGTCGGCAACGACAAGTCCTGCGGAAGAAGAACCTGCCGCAGATAAAGAAGAGATTGTCGCAGCAAACTGAAAAGGAGTTACTTCTTAATATTCTGCCGTATCTGCTCCATTTCGGGCAGATAAGTAAAAAAAACAAAACCCCGCCCAAACCCCTTTAAACCGCGATAATTTAACCTTATAACATCATTTAACGGCAAATTAAAAAAAATTAACATTAATTATGTAAATATTAAGGGAAATTTACCGTTCTTTGTAGTGAATTTATGAGCAAAAAAGATGAAAAAGTCAACGATTTGGATGCTTACGAGCGTTATGGCATTTGCCTTTATTGTACTGTTATACTTGCAGGTACAATATATTGTCGCTATTTTCAAGTCGGGCAACGAGCTGTTTGAGGCGACCGTCCGCCGCAGTCTTGAAAAAGTTGCTCACGAACTTGAAAAGGAAGAGGCACGCAAATATCTTGAGGATCACAGCAATTCTCAAGAGGCTAATTTTATCTATAAAAATCCGCCCGACACACGTGCTTTTAATGAGACTATGTATAACATAAGCAAACATTATTCTAAAACAATTAAACGTGATTCGACAGGTGCCATGATAGACATTGAAAATTTTGAGCAATACAGTATCAACGGTCGGTTAGGCAACCTTAAAATTAAGCCTGCGTCTCAAAACAAAAAGTCGATGATAATAGAAAGCACCGAAGAACTGCAAAAAATAAATACGAACAGGTGGGTATTCACCAAGACCCTCCTT
>JAITHS010000103.1 GCA_031279875.1 Tannerella sp. | reverse complement strand
GAAAATTTCCCAATGTTCCCCCTCATTAAAACCCTGTATTCTCATATCTTTTACGTAATAGGGGAGAAAAACTCCGCGAGGCCGTAGACCTTCACCAGTGCCGTACGACCTGCGTTCTTGATATTTCTTGAACGCAAAATGTCGCTTGTCTTTTTATAAAAATAATAACCCTGCAAAGATATAAAATATCTGCCTATTTCCCCAATTTGTAGAGACGTTGCGAGCAACGTCTCTACAAGATTACCGGTTACATTATATATATGTACCGTGCCGGAATGCGCCGGTGTGATGTAAACACGTCCGTTGTGCGACCAGACGCGGTCGGACGAAGCGACGGCGGCGTTGGCGACGTCGGGGTAAGCAACGGTGATGTCCAATATCTGGCGGATTTGGCGGACGGTAAAGGTGTAAGTGCCGGTGGGATTCAATGTGCCGGTGAGCGTCTTTTGGATGTCGTCGTAGTGGTTGGTTTTCACCACAGGGAGGGCGGTGCGGTTGAGGGGAAGCGTTAGGTTTCCTGAATGGTTTCTCGCAATGACGAATGCCCTGTACGTCAACTCCCAACTCCCAACTCTCAACTCTCAACTCTCAAGTCGTTGACTGTTTTGACGGGGTTGAAAGTTTCGAGCGGTACTTCTACAAAGATTGTGTTCCAGTCGGCCATGGCGCCGTTCCACAGTCCGGGCAGTTCGAGAGCTTTCAAATCGCGTCCGTCTTTGCTCTTGCGGGAGATAAAACCGGTGTTTTTATCTACAAAATCAGGCAGATTAAACGGTTTGCCATACGCATCTTTCAAACTGCAAACGAGGTCAACAGGGTTGAAATGTGTTCCTTTTTCGAACGCTGCACGTGCGATTTCATCCGTCATGTCTATCTGCGAACTTTCAAGAATTTGCAGTTGAATAACGCCGTCGGGTGCAACGGAAAAAAACGGTCCGCCTCCCGGTTCGCCGGCGTTACGTACCATGCCGCACACGCGCAATGGGCGATTTAGTTTGCGTTTCAAATAGATAACTAATTCGGCGTCTTCGAGAAACTTGGTTTCCGGATTGCGGATACACAAGTCGTCGTGCAGGAAATGAATGATATCTCCAATCTGCTGATGCGTGTAGTTACCGCCGTCGAGCAGCCGGATATAATCAAAAATTTGCTGTTGAACAGTAATCAGAACGCCTGCGATGACTTTTTTCCAGCGTACCGTCGGTGCTTTACGACTATCGGGCGATACGTTGTCTATATTTTTGATAAACACCACATCGGCGTCTATCTTATTAAGATTATGTATCAGAGCGCCATGTCCGCCGGGGCGGAAAACGAGTTTGCCCTTCGCGTCTCGAAACGGAGCGTTAGCCATGTCAACGGCAACAGTATCGGTGTTAGACTGCTGTACGCTGAAACTCAAATCATAACCGACGCCGTATTTCTCAGCATAGAGCGGGCTTTTCTCTGCGACATGCTTCTCAAAAAGCGCCTGATGTTCGGGTGAGACGGTAAAATGCAGCCTGACAATATTATCGGCGCCTGCGGCATATAGCGCACCCTCAACAAGATGCTCCTCAACGGCTGTGCGCGGCGCTATATCATAATTATGAAACAGCAGCAATCCTTTCGGCAGCGAGCCGTAATTTAATCCGTCGGCGTTGAGCAGCAGCCTGACGGTATCTTTGTAATTTTGCCCTGCGCCAAGTTGCTTCAACTCGCCGTAGAAAGCAAAATTTTCGATTTTGTCGAAAAATGTTTTCAAAAAATCGTTACCGAGGCTGTCGGAATCCGCTTCGACAAAAGCAAAGAGGTCTTTAAACATGCGGCTTGCAGCGCCCGAAGCCGGTACAAACTTCACCACCCGACCTTTTCCGGCAGAAAGATATTCTTCCCATTGTTGGATATAATCATCCTGTTCATTTTCAGAAATCCGCATGATGCCTTTTTCTACCGACGCAGATGCTTTTATATCGGCAAACGGAAAGCCTTTGATGAAGAATCCTAACTGTTCGTCAATCTGTTCAACAGTCAGTCTTTTGGTTTTCAATTGTAATAAATCACTTTTTGTAAGCATAATCGTATTTTTTAAGTTTCACGTCGCAAAGTTACAAAAAAAATTATAATTTCAAAAATTATTGCTATTTTTGCAGTACAAATATTATTAAACTATTTACTGATGAAAAAATTTTCGATTATTTTTCTTGCCTTATTATCTTTTGTTACAGGCATTTATGCTCATAGCAAATTTGAGCCGACCGATGCGTCGCTCAGGAATTACAAATATCCGGCATGGTTTCGCGACGCCAAGTTCGGGATATGGTCTCATTGGGGACCGCAGGCTGTACCGCGTCAGGGCGACTGGTACGCACGCGGCATGTATGAACGTGATACTTACGACTGCGAAAAGCAGCAATATCGCCGTGCAAACCGCTATTACACCTATCATCGCGAGCATTACGGCCATCCGTCGGAGTTTGGCTACAAGGACATTATCCCGCTATGGAAAGCAGAACGGTGGAATCCTGATGAGTTGATGAAACTTTACAAACGTGTCGGAGCGCGTTATTTTGTCAGCATGGGAACGCATCACGACAACTTTTTTCTATGGAACTCGGCGTTGCATCGCTGGAACTCGGTTAATATGGGACCCAAGAAAGATGTGGTAGGTCTATGGCAAACGGCGGCGAAGCGTGAAGGCTTACGTTTTGGCGTTTCGGAACATCTTGGGGCGAGTTACACTTGGTTTCAGTCGGCACACCGCTCCGACCAGCTCGGCGATAAAGCCAATACGCCTTACGACGGCGCCAATCCCGATTATTGGGATTTATATCACAAGCCTACAACGCCCGACGATAACGGATGGTACACTAAAAATCCCGAATTTCAGCAGGAATGGCTTGCACGCATCAAAGAACTGATAGATAATTATCACCCCGACTTGCTGTACTCCGACGGCGGGATGCCTTTCGGTAACGATGTCGGAATGGCAATGATTGCGCATTACTATAATCAGGGCGCAAAACAAGGGGTGGTTTACACTTGCAAACAGGCGTCGGAAGGACGCTGGGTGTCGGACTACGAGCGCGGCTCGGCTGACGGCATACGCAAAGAACCGTGGCAAACGGATACTTCGATCGGCGACTGGTATTATCGCACAGGACAAAAATATATGACCGCAGATGAAATTATTCAGATGCTTGTAGATATTGTGAGCAAAAACGGAAACCTGCTGCTTAACGTGGTGCAGACGCCGGAAGGCGACCTCGAACAAGATGTAGTTGATATTCTGGAAAAAATTGCAGCATGGATGTCAATAAACAGCGTCGCAATTTACGACACACGCCCATGGACTATTTACGGCGAAGGCCCGTCGCTGCTCGCTGCCGAAGCCAAAGCGCCTTTCGGACATATCGCTAACGCCGTCAAAGACGTCCGTCAGTATCAGTCGGGCGATATGCGTTTTACCGTCAAAGTCAAGACGTTATATGTTTTCAGCATGGAACCTGTAACTACCGCTCTTCATATTAAGGCGCTGGGGATGAATACTGAAACCGGTCGCAAAATCAAATCAGTCCGTTTGCTCGGAAGCGATACGAAGATAGTCTGGACGCAAAACGGCGACGAGGTTGTTATTCAACAGCCTGCCGACGCGCCGCCTTTCCGCACCGTTGTTTACGAAATCAAATTATGATTTGATTATTCTATTATTCCGAAATGTCGCAACGCCGCGCCGATGCCGTCGTCGTCAACGGATGAAGTAACGTAATCGGCAGACTGTTTGACCTTTTCCTCTGCGTTGCCCATCGCTACACCTATACCTGCGTAGCGAATCATGGATATATCGTTGCCGCCGTCGCCGAAAGCCATCGTTTCTTCCTGCGTAATACCATATAATGCGTTCATCTTTTCGATACCTACACTTTTGTCTATTCCGAGCGGGTTGATGTCGGTAAAAGTAGGAAACCAGCGCGAAGACGAACAGCCCGGCAGTAGAGACATTATTTCCGGCTCTTTTTCGAC
>JAITHS010000093.1 GCA_031279875.1 Tannerella sp. | reverse complement strand
CTCGCCGATAAAGTCGGCAGCATTATACGTGCCTTTCTCTATTTCGCGCAGTTTTTTCTCCCACTGACCGGTCAGTTCGGCGCTTTTCAGCAATTCTTCATGAATAACATTGATCAGTTCGACGCCGGTTGTAGTGGCGATAAGGTTCTTGCGTTCTTTGCGGATATAGTTGCGTTTGAATAGCGTTTCGATGATGGCGGCGCGGGTTGAGGGACGACCTATTCCGTTGTCTTTCAGGGCATCGCGCAGTTCTTCGTTTTCGACAAACTTACCGGCCGTCTCCATCGCTCTTAATAATGTCGCTTCGGTGTAGGGTTTAGGCGGAGCAGTCTGTTTTTCAGCGAAATCGGGCTTATGTTCTCCGCTTTCTCCCTTTACGAAATCGGGCAGTACGGCTACCGTTTCTTCTTCATTTGCAGGCTTTTCATCTTCCGAAACTCCGGAAACTCCGGAAGCTCCGGAATCTTCTGAAGCAGCATCGGTCGGCTTGTCTTTATCGAAAACGACCCGCCAACCGGGTTTAAGTATTTGTTTGCCCGTAACCTTAAACTCCACATCCTCGACAGCACCCATAACGGTAGTCGTAGAGACCTCACAATCAGGATAAAACGCCGCTATGAAACGTCGTGCTACACGGTCATAGACCCGCTGTTCGTTGTCGGTCGTATTGTTCGGCACCACTCCGGTAGGGATTATTGCGTGGTGGTCGGTTACTTTTGAATTGTCGAATACTTTTTTAGACTTCGGAATCGGAGCGTTCAGGATTGGTGCCGTAAGTATTTGATAATCAACCATTCCTTTCAGTATGACAGGCACTTTGGGATAAATATCATCGCTCAAAAAAGTCGTATCAACGCGCGGATAAGTCGTAATTTTCTTTTCGTAAAGAGACTGTATGATTTTGAGCGTATCGTCGGCAGAGAACGAAAACTTTCTGTTACATTCTACCTGCAACGAAGTAAGGTCAAAAAGTCTGGGTGCCGTTTCTTTGCCTTTTTTCTTCTGTATATCATTGATTACGAACTGTTTGTCGGTAATTTTTTGAAGCAATTCCAAACCGTCTTCTTTGTTACGAAACTTGCCCTTTACCGACGAAAAAGTTGTTTCGCGATAGACCGTTTTCAGTTCCCAATACGGTTCGGGTTTGAAGTTCTCGATTTCTTTTTGACGGCGCACTATAAGCGCAAGCGTCGGCGTCTGCACCCTGCCGATAGACAGAACTTTATTATCTCCTCCGTAACGCAGTGTGTATAAGCGAGTTGCGTTCATTCCGAGTATCCAGTCTCCGATAGCTCGCGACAGCCCCGCTTCATAGAGCCGCTTATAATCGTCTTGCGCCCGAAGAGATTTAAAACCCTCACGTATAGAATCTTCCGTAAGCGACGAGATCCACAGTCGCTTGACCGGACATTTGCAGCCTGCTTTTTGCATAACCCATCGCTGAATAAGTTCGCCTTCCTGCCCCGCATCGCCGCAGTTGATAACTTCGTCGGCATTTTGTATCAGGTTTTCGAGTATTTTAAACTGTTTGATATATGTTTCATTTTCAATCAGTTTGATACCGAAACGCGACGGCAGCATCGGCAAAAAGAACATACTCCACTGCCTCCACGAAGCCACGTAATCGTGCGGCTCTTTGAGGGTACATAGATGCCCGTAAGTCCACGACACCTGATAGCCGTTGCCCTCGATAAACCCTTCGCGCCGTGTCCGCGCTCCAAGCACTTCCGCAATTTCGCGTGCCACACTGGGCTTTTCCGCAATACAAACTTTCATTATGGTATTATTCTCCTCACGCAACGTATCGGATAGGCGTCGGCGTTGTTGTCGTAATCAAAATACGGAACGACGTTATAATCAATAGGTAACAGTGTGTTATTGGGCGAGAAAAGGCGATATGAGCCACCGGAAACGGGCGTAGAGCCTGCTTTTGCCGGAGTGCGTGTCCAGTACGCCAAAATCCGGTCTGAAGCGGTATGACCTGTTACTACATACTTGCCGCCGTCGGAAGCAACTCCGTTACGATACCCTACAGAGGGAAAAACCGCCTTTCGTGCCGGGCTTGCATTCCAAACATATTCCCAATGATTAGCTGATAAACGGCTGAAATTCTGCGATATATCGGAAATGTTAAAATGAGCGTCATATAGTTTTTTGATATCCGTCGTATCAGGCACTCGATAACCATACGGACAGGGGTCATAGTCGGTTTTTTGAGCGTCCGACCATAACGACGGGTCGGACTCCATTAACCAGTCAGCACATTGAGTAACGGTAACAGTAGTATTTGTATTGTAGAAAAACTTCATCGGATGTGTAATCGAAAAATTAACAAATCCCGACATGACGTTCGATTCTCTGCTCCACTGATTGGCAAAGTTCCATAATCCGGTGTTTATCTTGATGTTATTGACGGAAGCGAAAGCCGTTGTCTCGTCTATCTGGCCGTTGCCTGCCGGAAACGGGTCTTTCCTGCCCCACTGATACAAAAAGCCGTAACTGTCGGTGTGAGGATAGACATATTCAGCCGTCATAGCGCCGATATTTCTGTCTAAAAAGCCCTGACGCTCTCCTTCAAAAACAATTTCCTGCGGTTTATTTTCCGGCTTCGTAATCCATATATGCCATGTCCACAGGATATTATCGACGGCGTCTTTCAATGCTATTATCACATTTCCTTCCGACATTTGACCCAGAGCATTGCCGACTCTGAACAAAACGGAATTAGTTGCGCTATTATAATAAATGGAATTTTCAAGCACTAAATCGCTTATATCAAACGTATTATCGCTTCCTTTTTTGTTTGCCCACAGCCATTTTGCCTCAACGCCGCCGTTTATATTCGTACCTGTAATCTTTTTGGCGGGGATACTGTACAATCCCGCTTCGGTAATGTTGTAAGTATTAGCGATTTCGCCTGCAAAATCTTTCTTGATGTTACTGTCGGTAACTATATTTTGTATCGTAACAGTCATCGGAATTGCTATCAAACTGTTACGTTCGATTGGAGCTTGCGCTATCGTTGCCGTCTTGAAAACGTTGTATGAATTACCGTTATCATCTTCGGTAACAAGTTTTAACACAAATTTATAGTCGGATTGGAAATTCGGCTGCGGGGGAATAACCATCCAAATTACTGCCGGCGTAGTGCTGTTGAGAACAGATGTTGTTTGACTTATGTCGCCGATAATTTTAAATGAATTTCTCGTAAACGTTGGCCCCACATAGCCTGCCTCACCCGGAGTTTTGGTAAGGTCGATCGTATAGTCGCCGGCTAAATTCAATAGAGAGCTGATAGTGTCCGTCGAACTTGAGATATACATCTCCATGCTTTTGATGCGCTGTGTGTTGAAGTTCTGATTTGCAGCCAGTTCCGGCGAAATCTTGATTTCAAAGCGTAATAGCGAAAAGACGTTTCGCAGAGATACTTCGGCTTGTCCTCTTTTGAAATTAACAACATCGTCGCGCGTAGAAATCATCAGCAAACTGTTGTAAATATCTGCCGGAACGTCGGTGAGACTTGTCGATGAAGTTATTGTCTGACTTTGTATCTGCGGTATCGTAGCAGAATAAATTTTGTTTGCATTAACGCTTGTAGAGTAAGGATAATAAACAAAACAACTGCCGAGGGAATCGCTTCCCTCATCCATTTTTACTTCTTTATAACCGGATACAAGCGTTACAGGCACGTTTGTTTGCATCGGCTGCGCTTCCAAATCTTCTGTAAAGAGACCTACTTGACCGGTATTGATATTTTGCTCAAATTGAGTTTCCGCCAATGTAACCGACAAGCGGCAATACTGTTCCGGTTCGGGCGGGTCGGGTGGCGGAGGCGGTTCGATTTCAGTTTCGTCAGTAACTTTTTGATGAGTACAACTCATCGGTGCAAAAATTACAAGTATGTATATCATACTGATAAATAAAGATTTATGTTTCATAATTATCTCCTTTCTATGATTATTTCAGGCGCAAAGATACGAATTGTTTCGGATAAAAAAAAATTTTTGTTCCTACCAATGACAGACGTAAGCTCCAAACCACTTGCAGGGTTCTTAAACCACTGCAAGGGTTGTAGCCGTAAACCACTTGCAGGGTTTAAAACCACTGCAAGGGTTGTAGCCGCAAACCGCTTGCAGGGTTTAAAACCACTGCAAGGGTTGTTGCTGAAAACCGCTTGCAGGGTTCTAAAACCACTGCAAGGGTTTTGCGTACAAAATCGCTTCCGGTCCCATGTTAAACAGCAGGTCAACGATGCTCAAATCGGGGATGAAACCGTGCTTGTGGCTGAAAACCTGCCGATAAGGTTTCACATCGGCATCAAAGGCGGCAGTGCTGACGCCGAGATATTCGTCGGTAAATTTCACGTTTGGTTGTATATCAAGCAGATTGCAGATTTTCTCCTGCAACAACATATTAAAATCAAGCAGGAAGTCGTATTTTTTTTCGTAGAACGGACGGAAATCGTCGGCATAATACTCGAAGAACGGGCTGAGGTTATAGGCTGATACTAATGCGTTCCAATGGATATGTCGCCAGTTGCCGTGGTCGGAGATACGCACGTTGCGGGTCAAGATTTTGAGGCTATCGGGTTTAACTACCGGCACGGTAAGCATCAAAACGCCGTTTGCGCCCGCTATGTAACAGCGGTTACGAAGAGTTTGTTTGGGATAGTTTTCGGCTGTTTCGATCAGTATTTCGTCATAAGAGACAAGATTTCGGTAGTAGCAAATCGGCGCAAGATAAGATGTAGGTAATATTATTTGTGTCATTGTTCATTTTATCTTCCGAAACCGTCTGTCGGGCGAGGGGCTGTACCAGCAAAACAGGATGTTACCGATGATATGTTTATTGCTTATCAGCCCCAGATGACGTGAATCGACGCCCTCTTTGCCGTTTTCCGACAGTATCCAGTAGTAGTCGTTTTGGAAATAATACGCCGACTGCTCGACGCCGTGAATGAGCAGTTTGTCGTCCGTAAACGTAACGGAATCGCCTACTTCGTTCATTATTGCTTCGCGGCAAACCATCAGTGTCAGCGGATTAATCATTATTGATTTGCCGCGACGAGGGATAACAAATTCATATTCTGTTTGTTGGTTTTCAACAAGTTCGATATGCAACATGCTTGAGAGGCGTTCCAGCAGCAGGTCTTTTTCTTTGAACGTAAGTCGTAGCGTGATGCTGACGGAATCTTCGTTGATGTCGCGCATTGGGATACGAAGGCTGTCCATAGCCGTGAGGATGTCGGTTTTGATGTCTTTGCGGATGCGGAAAGCGGGATGCACCTGCGGCATATCGGGGATTATTTGACCGTTGATACGAAAGCCGTCTTTGCCGATTTGTACCGCATCGTTGGGCATTCCTACGCACCGTCCGATAATCAACGGCCGGTTGTTAGCGTCGCGCTTCAACGGTGAAGTATAGATAACAAGCCGGTTACGGCCGGGGTTGTCGCCGATTTTCAGTTTGTTAACAAGCACACAATCACCGGCTTTGAGTGTTTCGCTCATTTTGTTACCGGTTATTCGGTAAGAGCCGAGAAGGAAAAGTTGCAGCAAAACGATGACTGTTGCTATGACTGCCATGATGAGCAAATATTTTACCGTCGCTTTTCCTTTCATAATGATCTGTTTATCAGTCAAACGATGCTGCGGAGCGGAACAATCTGTTCCAACGTACACGGCCGTCAAACCAACCGCGATCTTTGTCTAACGACAGCCATACGAAAAGCGGTTTGCCGATAATATGGTCTTCGGGTACGAAGCCCCACGAGCGGCTGTCGGCGCTGTTGTGGCGATTGTCGCCCATCATCCAGTAATAATCATACTTAAAAGTGTATGTTTGTGCCGGTTTGCCGTTGATGAGTATTGAGCCGTCGGCATTGATTACCAAGTCGTTGTTTTCATAATTACGGATACATCGCTGATAAAGAGCCAAATTATGCTCGTCAAGAGTTATTGTAGCCCCTTGTTTTGGAATCCATATAGGTCCGTAATTGCCTTGCGACCAGTTTGTCGAATAATCGAGCGGGTATGTATCGTTACGTTTTTCATCGGGTACTCTTATGATTTTCTTCACCGAAGGTGCTTTTTTAAGATATTCGCAGGCGGCGGCGGTAAGCGGAAAATGATATATCGGGTAATATTTGCCGGAAGCATCCGTTAACATGCCCAAATTATCGAAATACGGATTTTTCTGATATGAAATCGGTTGCGGATGCGGATAATTATTTTCATCTCTTACGATATGGTCGTCATAGCTTACTTGCAGACGACGGTACATCTCTTCGTTAAATACGCTGCCGTCGGTTTGAACATAATAGTTATACTGCACATTGCGTTTGTCTTGGAGTATTTCTCCGTTGATATATACTTGATTGTCTATTATTTGCAGCGAGTCTCCCGGCATCCCTACGCATCGTTTGACATAATTTTCGCGTTTGTCAACGGGGCGATAGATTACTTCTCCGAATACTTCTTTGTTACGTTTAATGCAGTCTTCTCCCGAACAATTGACGCGATATCCGAAACCGTTGGGATTTCGTTTAAGAGTATAATAGTCGGGATTTAATACTTTCAAGCACACCGTATCTCCGGCGGGGAAGTTAAAAACCACGATGTCGTTTCGTTTGACATGTCCTACCCCTTTGAGGCGTTGATAGTCCCAGCGCGGCCATTCTATGTAAGATTTGCAGTTGAAAAACGGTATGGTATTTTGTACTAACGGAAACGAAATCGGTGTGTTAGGCACGCGGGGTCCGTAGCTCAACTTGCTGACAACAAGGAAATCGCCTACCAAAAGTGTCTTTTCGAGCGACGACGATGGTATCTGATAGTTTTGAAATACAAACAGATTGATGATATAAACGGCGATAAGTGCAAAGAGGATGTCGTCAATCCAGTTGAGGATAGTTTGTAGTTGTGGTATGTCGGATTTTTTCCACGCTCCCCAGTTGATAAATTTGGTCAGATAAACGTCGGCAAGCCATATCAGTCCGAGCAACAACCATCCGCTGCCTGTCCAGACGGTAAATAATATCAGGAGAGCAGCCCAGATACCGAATTTAATCCATTGATTTTTATAGATTGGTTTTATTTTCATATTATTAAAATTTTAACATATCATTCATTGTTAGAAAGCCTTTGTGGTTGGCGGCAAACTCGGCGGCGACGACGGCTCCGAGAGCAAAACCGGTGCGATTTTTGGCGTCATGCTTAACAGTAATGCTGTCAATATCCGATTGATAGCATATTTCGTGGATGCCCGGCACTTCGCCTTGCCGAATGGCGTTGATGTGTAAAAGGTGTTGTTCGCCTGTGGTATTATCCGAAGACCATCCTTTAAGTCTCTCTACATCTTCGATAATTCCTTCGGCGAGAGTAATAGCCGTTCCGCTTGGTGCGTCAAGTTTATGGATATGATGAATTTCCGTCATGCCGACGTTGTAGTCGGGATATGAGTTCATTATTTTTGCCAGATATTTGTTGAGGGCGAAGAAATTCTTTACTCCGAGACTGAAATTCGATGAGTGGAAGAAAGTGCGGTCGTTTTGTTCGCAACGCTGTCGCATGTCTCGGAGTGTGTTGTCTGTCCAGCCGGTAGTGCCGCAAACGACCGGAATATTAGCTTCGCAGCATTTCAGACAGTTGTCGTAAGCCGTTTGCGGGGTCGTAAATTCGATAGCGACGTTTGCCGAGCGGAAAGCGTCGGAATCAAACATTTCGGTATTATCCAAATCTATCGTCGCCGTGATCGTATGTCCTCGTTTGAGCGCTATCGTTTCTATTGCGCGCCCCATTTTGCCGTATCCTATCAACGCTATTTTCATAAGGTATCAGTTTTTAAAGCCTATTATTTCTCTTACTGCTTTCAATGTTGCCGCTGCGCTTTCGGATGCTTTTGCCGCTCCTTGCCGCATAACTTGTTCGAGATAGTCTTCGTCGGCAGATATGGCATTGATTTTGTCGCGAACAGGTGCGCAGAATGCGTTGATGTCTGCCGCCAACTGCTTTTTCATGTCGCCGTAACGTATCCGACATGTATTGTATTGTTCGTTGAAATACAGGTAAGTATCGGGCGTAGAAACTATTTCCATCATCGCAAACAAGTTTTGTATCGGCTCTGGCTTAACGCTGTCGGGTTGCGTTGGACCGGAATCGGTAACGGCCGACATCACTTTCTTGGTGATAGTTTTTTCATCATCAACAAGATATATCGCATTGCCTTCGCTTTTACCCATCTTGCCCGAACCGTCGAGACCGGGTACTTTGACGGCTTTTTCCGACAACGAAAATGACTGTGGCTCCGGAAAAAACTCTACATTATATATATTGTTAAACCTGCGTGCAAATTTGCGCATCATCTCCATGTTTTGCTCCTGATCTTTGCCTACCGGTACTTTTACGGCGCGATGTATGATAACGTCCGACGCCATCAGAGAAGGATATGTCAGCAGTCCGGCATTGACATTGTCGGGCTGGGCGCGCACTTTCTCCTTAAAGGTCGTAACTCTTTCTAACTCACCTAAATAAGCGTTCATGTTGAGGTAGAGATATAGTTCGGCTACTTCACGAACATCGCTCTGTACATAAATAGTGGCCTTTGCAGGGTCAATACCGCACGCTAAATACTCCGACAGTATCGTTTTGACGCTGCGACGGAGATTTTCGGGCTTCGGATGAGTCGTCAACGAGTGCCAGTCGGCAATAAAAAAGAAGCACTTATACTCATCTTGCATTTTTAAAAAACTTTTCAACGCCCCAAAGTAATTTCCCAGATGTAAATTCCCCGTAGGACGTATTCCACTTGCTACAATTTCCATATTTTAACTGTTAAAACACCGCAAAGGTACGAATTTAAATTAAGAATTAAGAATTACGAATTAAAAATTAAGAATTTCCTTTCGTCGGCGAGAACTTTGCATTTAAAGGTAATGAGGTCTATAAATATTTCAATGTAATGACAATGTCATTGGCTTGCCAACGGTTGTTGGCTTCTCAATGACTGATTACGCAGTCTCGCAGGGACGACACTTCGTATCGTCGATTTCAAGTGTCGTCCCGTGCGGGACTTTGATAGGCGGAGATCGTCTCTGCCGTATGCTAAAGCATACGGTTAATAAAGTGTCATCCCTGCGGGACTGCGTAATTAGTGTCCGTCATTGCGAGGAACGAAGCAATCCGGCTTGCCTACCAATGACGGACGTAAGCTCCAAACCGCTTGCAGGGTTTAAAACCACTGCAAGGGTTCTGGGTACCGTCATTCCAATTCGAGCAGTCGAATTAACCAAACCAAGCAGTAGAATTCAAAGAGCGCAGCAGTCGAACCCAAGACGCGCAGCCGTCAAATTCTTTAATTGACAAGTTTCATCACTTCCAGACCGGCGAGGAATACGGCGCCGAGACCGTGAATGTCGTTGTAAGGTGCGGGGCGGTCGTAGTAAAACTTGATGTCGTTGCCGATACCTGTACCCTCGCAAATATTTGTAACGGCACCGGAAGGCGTTATCTGTGTCAGGATGCCTTTCCAGCCGGCAATGGCAAGCGAGCGATAGCGTTTATCTATCCAGCCGTTATTGACTGCAAGGGCTACCGAGTAGGTAAACATTGCCGTACAGGACGTTTCGAGGTAAGAATCGGTTTTGTTCAATACTTGATGCCATAGACCGTTAGGTGATTGATATTGTGCAACATTCAGCACTTGACGTTGCAGTAAAGCGATCACTTCGGCACGTCGCGGGTGGTCGGCAGGCAAGAGGCGGAGGAGGTCGGCCGTTGCCATCATCATCCATCCGTTACAGCGCCCCCAGTATGTTCCGCCGTTGACTTTCAAATCGTCGTAATAACAGTGCCACATCAGTCCGACGCGCTCGTCAAACAGATATTGGTTGAACAGAACAACTTGATTTACAGCCTCATCGAATATCTCTTTTTTGCCTGTCAATGTAGCATACCGAGCGAGGAAAGGTACGCTCATATAGAGGTCGTCAGCCCATACGGTGCCTTTTTGTGGGTGCGGACGGGCAAGGATGCCATCGGCGAGGCGCATCTGTTTTTTAAGGATATGCTCGGCGGCGTGGTCGAGATAGGCCTTATATTCAGGCTTTTTGTCGGTCATGTAGAGTTCGATAAGGCTTGCTCCCATTGCTCCGCAGTCGTCGAGTTCGGTAGTTCTGATAGCCTGCGCGAGAGGGAAGCTCCATTGCCCTTTGCCGTCGTAGAGCGGTCTCAAATACTCCAAATCGCGGAACATAAACTCGATGTTTCGGCGGGTATAATTTTTGTATTTATCAATACCCGTTTCTTCGCCGAGACGGTTGAAAGCGATTTGTATCACGCCGTTCCAGTATCGCCAGTCGTTGTATCCGCTTTGTGGGATGACGTTTTTGTTGAAACCGTATTTTTGAAGGTCGGCAATCTTTTCGCCGGTCTCACGGTCGTAATAGAGATAGGTTGTGTTGCGCACAACATTGTCGGCCACGCGGCGCACGACGTTAAGTACATCTTGTTTGGAGAAGTTTTGAGCCGACGCAGAGCCGCTCAATACGGCAATAATGCCTAATAAAAAATAATATCTTTTCATAATAATATATTAACGTAAAAAATTAATAATTATTACTTCACCACTTCTTCATCTGCTACTGCTTCTTGCCATGTTTCCCATTTGGGAGTTTCGGGGTCATAGCCGTCGTAGCCGTAGTTTTGTGAAAGAACGCCTTTATTATTAGCCGTGATTGCAGCATAAGGTATAGGCCAGTAGATATTTTTCTTGTCCATAGTAAAGTTAGGACTGCTGTTGCCGGTTGAGTTGATGTGTATCACTCCCTTGTTGTACATACTCAAACGGTTGATACGCTGATACCAATAACTGCCGCCTGCCGCATCTACTCCACTCTGCTTGTCGAAATCGTCTAAACGATAAGTATTACCCCATTCGTCGGGTTTACCGCTGCGGGCGAGGCATAGCGAGACACGTGTCAGTTCCACGTTACGCCACTCTTCCCAGTGCAGTTCGCGTCCGCGCTCATCCATAATATCGCCTATATCGCATTGACCTTCATATAGTTGCGAGCATTTGGCGCGACTGCGGAGAATATTCAAATCATCCTTAATAGTAGGGTCTGACGGATTGATATAATATTTGGCTTCGGCTCTTAACAGATACGCTTCGGCGAGGCGGTAGAAATACCAGTCGGCTATACCTCCGTTGGTTGCGCCGCGATTGCCGTCCGAACCACTGATATTAGCCTCGTTAACAGGGTCATCTAAGTAAAACTTGTAGTGAGGAACGTCATACCAGCGGCGGATAGAGTCGTCGCAAAGTAAAGCCCCGTTGTCGTTGTTATACAGCATGATAGGTTTGCCGAACTCCGACGACGCCTTATTGTTACAGCGATAGTCTTCCATTCTCAGCCAGTTGCCGACTGTTGAGTTGTGGCGCAAGTCTTCGTTGTCTTCAATGCCGTTGACATACCACACGCCGTGAGAGTGAAACCATGTATTGCGCCATGTAGCGATACCGCGCCCGAAAGCCCTCATATAGTCGTATTCAGGATTATAATCGGCTTGATTGCGACGTATGTTGAGCAACGCCTGTTTGCCGTCTTTGGCTTTGACCTGATTGTTAAAGAGAAACGGATAAAGTATTCTCATTGTCAGCATCTTAACAAACGATTCTGCATCCGAGCCGCGATTAGGTATTCCGAGTATTACTTCTTTGTTTGCCGTAATAAGTTTATTTTCGGCGCGATGCAAATCCCAAATCACATTGCGGGTGATAGGCCATGTTTGCGGTTCGCCGCCGTCGTTAAACGTGCCGAAAGTATTTGTCATCAGCGAATATCCCGATTGGTCTATCAGAATATCGGTCTGTTCTTTTGCTTTGGCATATTCACCGACAGCCAAATAGCATTTGGCGAGAAGCATCCGGCAGGCGCCTTTGTTGACCATTCCTATAAGCGGCATTTCCGACTGGTCGGGAACGTGCTGAACGGCAAACTCCATTTCGGCCGTTATCATCTGCAAGATAGCGTCGCGTTTGGTGCTGCGATAGTTCTGTTTCGGAACAGATATAATCTTGGTAATCAGCGGCACATCGCCATACTGAAATACGAGAGCCATATACCTCAAAGCGCGGTGGAAATAGGCTCTGCCTTTGTAGGCGTTTTTGATTGATTCGTCCAAACCTTTTACATCGTCAACAAACTGTATGATAGTGTTGGCATACATGATGCCTTTGTAGGTTTCTTCCCAGAAATACCATATACTGTTAGTGCGGTCGAGGTTTTGCAGCGACGAGTTGTCGCTCGTGGGCGTGAGCATGTTGGCAACGTCGCACAGCATGGCGCGTTTGTCGGTAGCGGCGGCGACCATCATTTCCGAAAAAATATACTCGGTGCCGAGTGTCAGCATCTCGTTATGGTCGGTTGCGTAGTAGAGTTTCAAATGGCGGTCGCATATAGCCAGAGCCGCCTTCAAGCCCGATTCGGTACTGAAAGTAGCGGTAGGTTCGTAAAACGACAGCGGGTCGGGAGTAAGAAAATCCTGCGAGCAGCCGTTTATCAACAGTGTGCCTGATAGCAGAAAAGCAAATATCTTATTATTTTTCATCTTTATTTGAATTTTAAAATGTTAAATTTAATCCGAGAGTAAAAACACGTGTAGCCATATCGCCTGTTTCGGGATCGCCGTAAGGCCAGTCTTTTTTCCAGACGGCGACGTTGCGGATAGTGCCGTAGAATTTAATCTTCTCAATATCAATTGCCGACGATATTTTGCGCGGCAAAGTGTAGCCCATCGTAATATTGTCGAGACGGATAAACGAGCGGTTGTAGAGCATGTTGGCGCCGGCTGCACCCGTAGGTCCTTTGGCTTCGATGCGTCCGAAGCGGTTGGTCGGGTTGTCGAGCGTCCAGTATTCTTTGGAGTGCATGTTAGCGAGAGCATAAGCCATGCGTCCACCGTCGTCGTCGTTGTTTAAATAATTGCCCGACAGACTTTTATGTCCCATGTAGGAATAAATATTAAACGAAAATGAGAGGCTTTTCCACAACTCGAACTCGTTGCGCATCGACCAGTGATAAGGCGGTGATGTTTGTCCGAGAAACTGCTTGTCTTTATCGTTATAAACATGCGTTACCTTGCCGTCATCGGCTACGACATCGTCGGCGGTATAATAGTTTTCAACTTTCGGGTCGCCGGGCAATTGACCGTATTCGGCTGCTTGCGCCGCTTCGTCTTTTTGCCATATTCCGGTTACTTTATAATTCCATATTGCGCTGATAGGCTGGCCTATAAACCATCCGTTGTAGATGTCGTCCATCTCTTTCGAGCCTATTACATTGCCTTCGGTATCAAGCACATCTTCGTTTTCGTAATACAGGTGTACGATTTCGTTTTTATTGTAAGAAAAATTAAAAGATGTATTCCATCGGAACGTTTCGTTACTGATATTCTGCGTATTAACCGTCAGTTCGATACCCGAATTGTTGACCTGTCCCAGATTAGTAGTGATATTCGAGAAACCTGTAAAGTTAGGCAGTCGCTGCCCCATAATCATATCGTGCGTTTTCATCGTATAATA
>JAITHS010000069.1 GCA_031279875.1 Tannerella sp. | reverse complement strand
TTTTTTCTTGACACCCGCAAATGTACGAATTTAAATTAAAAATTAAGAATTAAGAATTAAAAATTAAGAATTACGGCAATAGCACGCAGATAGCGTACAGGGCATTCGTCATTGCGAGGATCGAAGCAATCCAGATAAAAACCTGTAAATCCTGCCTCTCCTGCAATCCTGTAATTTCTGGATTGCTTCGTTCCTCGCAATGACGTGGTACCGTCAACTCTCAACTCTCAACTCTCAACTCTCAACTTATAATGACGTGGTACCGTCTTTCCTCGACGTAGCGACTTTATGGACGGACATTAATTATTTGCGGATTTAAGGACATACATAAACAATAAAAACCCTCCGACACCGTTTATTGTTATGTAAAATTTTAATACAAAGATGAAACAAAACTTTATTATGATGGCAGTCGGCATGACGGTTTTGCTCGCTTCGTGCGGAACGGTACCGAAAGACATCTCTTATTTTCAGGGCATTGAGACGCTGACCGAAGAACAAAAGGCAAAATTTAACACTACCTACGAGCCGGTGATATGTCCCGACGACATACTTATTATTAACGTTACATCGCCGGACATAGCTTCTGTTGAGCGTTTTACGCTACCCGCATACAGCAATCACGTTGCGGGCGTGCCTGAAATAAGCGACACCAAAGGCAGCGACAAACTATTCACATATCTCGTTGACAAAGACGGATACATCGCATTTCCCGAACTCGGACGCATCAAGATAGGCGGTATGTCGATATTGGAAGCCAACAAAATGCTGGAAGAAAAAATACGTCCGAAAGCGCCGAAAGCTATTGTAAGCGTACAGATCACCAACTTTAAAGTAAGCATCATGGGCGAAGTCAAAACCGCCAATGTTTACGAGATACAAGGCAACCGTGTAACAATACTCGACCTTATAGCCATGGCAGGCGACATGACGATCTACGGCAACCGCAAAAACGTACTTGTAGTGAGAGACGACAACGGCAAAAAATCGTTCCAACGCCTCGACCTTACCAAACCCGACGTCTTTGCTTCGCCATATTTCTATCTCCGACAAAACGATTTGGTTTACGTTGAGCCTAACGATGCCCAGAAGAAATTCTCCGGATATACCCAAGAAACATCCTATAAACCGTCTTTGATTATATCAATCATCAGCGGCTCCGTGTCGGTTATCACGGTTGTCGCATCAACAATTACTACTATCAATTTAATCAGAAAATAATATTATGAACGAAACAATAGGATTGAAAAGCATTGCAGTCAAGTTCTTGCGCCGCTGGAAACTGTTCCTCACGGTGTTTATTATCTCGTTTATTCCCGCCATACTTTATCTTGTCATCACACCGCGCACTTACGAATTTGCGGCGGCAGTGCAAATAGTTTCCGACAACAATTCCGGCATCGGAAGCATCGGTTTCGGCGAAGCGGCAGGATTGATGAAATCGTTCGGAATAGGAGGCTCTACCGGTAGCATCAACGTTGAAGACGAAATGGCCGTTCTCACCTCAAACCGCCTGCTGCGTAAGGTAACTCTTGACCTCGGATTAAACGTTACTTATTCCAAATCATGGTCATTATATAATATGTATGATGATTCGCCGCTCAAACTTACTGCCGATTCGACTACAATGCAACAACTCAATCAGGCATACGCCTTTAAAGTATCGGCAAAGCAGGGAAAAATAACCGTCAACGGCGAAACATTCTCCTCATTGCCCGCTAAAATCAAAGCCGGTAAAGACATCTTCACATTAGACTACACTTCGCCCGAAGACGCGCAAAAAGAATTTGATCTCGAAATAACATGCTCTCCGGCAAGTTGGATAGCAGAATCGCTCAACGGCTCTATCATCATCGATGAATTGTCGAAATCGGCTAACGTACTGACACTCGCCTATATCGACCATTCCAAACAGCGCGGATTAGATATACTCAACACATTAGTTAATGATTATAATAATGATATTAAGACATATCTTAACCGTCAGGATATTCAAACTCTCGACTTTGTTAACAACCGTTTGGCAAACGTCGTCAAAGACCTCGAAATAGTAGAACTCAATATCAGGGCATTTAAACAACAGAACGACATAACATTGATAGAAAGCGATTTGGAGATGTATTCCGGCGTTCTGCGCGACATCCAAACGGCGATAATAGAAACCGAATCACAGTCAAGCCTTATCACTATGTTAGACGAATTTATGAAAGACCCTGCCAACAAATACGACGTCATCCCGTCGCTGATGACTATTGCCGACGGCGAAAAAGGCGGTACTATCGGCGAATACAACAAGGCACTGATAAAGCGCGACCAACTGCTGCGAGCAATGGACGCCGACGATACGCCCGTTAAAGACGCCGAAAATACGCTCAACAAGTTGCGTCAAGCCATATCAGTCATGATCGACAACACTAAAAAAAGCTACGACATGACTATTAAAGACCTCAAATCAAAAGAAAAACAACTCCTCGCCAAACGTCAGTCTATCCCCGCCAAAGAATATGAATATCTCAACTTCCGCCGCAATCAGGAAATACTGCAAGGACTATACCTGCTGCTGCTCCAAAAGAAAGAAGAAACAGAACTGTCGCTGGGCAAAACAACCGAACGCGCACGTTTCATCGAACCGGCTTTCGTGAAACGCAAACCCGTCGCACCACGCAAACTCTACGCGCTGATAGCTATCATGGCTCTGACGCTTATCATTCCGGTCGGTATTATCCTGTCAAAAGAACTTTTTGTTGCTTTGAAAGAAGAATATAACAAATAAATTATTATCATTATGAAAAAAACATGTTTATTTCTACTAATTGTATTATCAGGAGCGTCGCATCTTTCGGCACAGGATTTCCTCGTTACGAAAAGCCGCGACACGCTCAACTGCACGCTCGGCAAACTTAATAACGGCGTCTATCCCATAACTTTTATGTTTAATGATACGCTCATGAGCGGCACTATATCGCAAGATTCCGTCATGTTTGTCCGCAAAAACTTCTTCCGCTCTTTGCACGACAACCGCCTCCGACCTTGGTACCCTTATATCGACGTTGACATCGACATCGGCACGGCACACCATATCGGCGTTTTTCAGTATGACGATGAATACTCCGTCGGCAAAAGCAAAACAAAAGCCCGTACCGGCGTTTATGCCGGCGCCGAACTGACCTACTGGATATCAAAACGTGTCGGTTACGGCCTCAAATACAACATCCGGCACTACGACTTCGGCAAGTGCGAAGATGCCCTCAACCCCAACAAACCGGTAACGCGGCACGGCACACTGACCGAACAGTTTGTCGGCCCGATGATTTTGTTCCGCTTCTTTGAAAGCAATCGCAAAAACAATGTCTATTTCAGCTTTGCGCCCGGATTTACGTGGCTGGCGCTCAAAGATGTACCGATAACGATAGCTGACTATGGTACAAGTACCCGCCGTTTCAGCGAACTGCACGCAAATACCGTCGGCGGTAGCGTTGCATTAGGATATAACTATCGCCTGTCGCGACATGTTTCGGCACACCTCAAAATGTCATACATGATCGGATATCCGCGTTTTGTACGCATCTTCTCTATCGAAAATTACACTATCGACAAGACTAATTTGCCCAATCTCGCCAAATACGGCAACAATATCAACTCCCTAAACCTTGCATTAGGTATTACTTTTCATAAGTGAGATTGTTTCAACTGCTCCTGTAAACGCTTTATTTCAAGGTCTCTGGCTTCTATCGCCTTGTTTTGCTCTTCCAACGCCTTGTTTTGCTTTTCCAACGCCTTGTTTTGCTTTTTCAACGCCTTGTCTTTCTTTTCCAACGCCTTGTTTTTCTTTTCCAACGCCTTGTTTTGCTCTTCTATAATAGCCAGCGCGTCTTTTTTTGCGTCATACACCATTGTATAGTAAGATATTAAGGCGTCTTCAAGCCGCTCATAGTAAGACAGTTCTTCCTTGCTGAACGCTGCTTTGCGACACATCTCTACGGCGCGACCGAT
>JAITHS010000360.1 GCA_031279875.1 Tannerella sp. | reverse complement strand
CGATAGTTCGCCGGAGTACCGTTATTGTTTACCGTAACATTAAGCGAGCCGTTGGTCGAGAAGCCCGAATCGCCGTAATACAGGAAACCTTTCGTCTTGTGCCGCATTATCATGATATGTCCTCTGTACCAAGCGGTTGGATCGGTATTCGGACCGGTAGCAATAACGATAGAATTGTCCTTATAGAATTGCGACAGATTCTCGGTGCGAATCCAGTTGGCATTGTTTGCATCAACATCTATGGTTTTGCCTGCCACGTTGCCGAAACTGCCGAATTCGGTTGAGCCTTTAACGATAATATCCTGAATATCAAGCACAACAGCATCAGCATGATTGGTTACATTTCCCGTGAAACTTGCTTTATTCGACTGTACATTATTGTTTGTGTTTGTATTCAGGGCGTTTGCTCCTGTCGCTCCATAGATATTATTCATCAATTGAACTACAAATGGCAATCTATACTCCGCGCCACAAACTAAAACGCCTTTTTTATTCAATACAAAATCGGTCAGAACATGCACAATTCCTGCTTCATTCAACGCAGCATTATCATAATTGTAACTTAACACAATGATATCTATATTGTTATCGTTAATTTTTTTGGCAAGTTTTTCCCATGAGTTAACCTCCGAATTTGCATAATTGAAGACGCGCGGCGAATCATCCATCTTAATCAAACCGTTAGGACCGATATAATTTGCATTTCGTATCATTGCAGTTATATTATTAGTCGCATTTTCGTTGTCAGACATATTTGGACCTGTACTGTAAATTCTCCTCGCAGGTGCATCACTCAAAGACAGAATATTGAGTTTTGCGTATGAAAAGGCGACATAAAATTCTATATTGCCGGTAATTCCGCCGGAGTTAGCGGAAGTGAATTTTGTTGAAGCGCCCGGCTCCGGATTAGCGTAATCGCCGTTCGGAAGAGCGTCGGCGTAGAGGATGATACTATCCAAACCGGCTTTGAGAGTGCCTGAACCGCGATATGTGATGCCGTAGGTGGCGTAGCGAACAGGGTCGGGGTCGGGTATCGTAAAGTTGTAAGAACCGGGCATTGTGGCGACAACGCCTATCGCTATGCGGGTTGCAGGACTGCGGCGACCTACGATGGGGCTTACTATCCAGTCGGCATGGACGATGTCGGCCGTCATGGTAAACACGGCCGACGACGCGACGACATTAGCCGTGTCGGTCAGGCAATAGTGTTTCTGCAAGCCGCCGAGCGAACTTGTGTAAAGCACGGGGAAGTTACCCTCTTGGCGCGGGATTGTTACGGCGCTGTCGGATTTGAGGACAACAGTCTGATTACCAACGTTGAGATGCGTGGTGCCGGGGTGCAGCGTCTGATTGGAAGGAGGAGGATTATTAGTGCCTGACGCAACCGAACTGTACGACAGCCCGCCAAAAAGCGCCGTAATTTTTGTGTCTCCGGCAGAGAAAACGTTGACCGGCACTTCTATATAAGATGTAGCAGGCACAGCCACGTCACGCAGCATGGTCTTGTGGAAATCTGTCGGCGAGAGATATTGTATTTGCGAGCAATCCATTGAAAATGCGACGGTTGCGAGTTCGACAGCAAACGGAAAACTTGACGGATTTTTTGCTCCTGCCGATGTCATCGTGAAATAGTCTTTGCCCGTGCCGTAGGCTATCGGGCCGCCGGTTACAGGCACTGTTACCTTAACTTGCTGCGGGAAGGCGCCTGCCGCATTAAAGCCTGACGCTTGTCCGATTTGACCTGACGCAGAAAACTGATAGCCGTTGACCTGACCTGTATAAAGCGTCCATTCGCCGGGTACGTTGACCATCAAAGTAACTGTTGCATAATATTTTAGCGGCGAAAAAGTGTCAAGTTGAATTTCTATCGGGAAAGGTTGCGGCACCGGTTGAACGTCAACGATGACATAATCAGGGGCTGCCGGACGAACGTTGACGGTAGGTATGCAGGTTGTCGCCGTGCCGTTGACGGTTATCAAAAGCGTGTCTAATGGCGGCGAATACCTTGACGGTGAGCCTATTGCGGGAACATTGATGACAAACTCGCGCCCTTCGCTGTCGAAATTACCGCTCGTAGTATAAAAATATCCGTTAGCAGACGTAACCATTATTTCGTAATAGCCTTTCTTATTGACCCACAGTGGAATACTGATGTAATGCGAAGTATTAAGCGGCTGCCCTTCGATGTAAACGCCATGTACGCGGACATTGTCGCAGTTGCGGATTTCCGTTTGCGCCGGTTTACGACTTCCGCAAAGGCTCCAAAACGATGTGTCCTGCCATACCATCAAACAGTTTATATCTGTGTTGAATATCACTAATCCCTTGGCATAGAGAGGATAAGAGAGAGTGTCGTTGCCGTTCATAATGGTGTCGCGGAGGCGCTCCAAACCGGCGTTGTCAACGTGCGGAATGAGTAATCCGCGATAGTTTGCCTGCTCGTTGATGAGTTCAAGCAGCGAGAATTGCGCCGAAATCGTATCCCTCATGCCAAGCGATACTTGGGCAGGTATATATTGCGTAACAATCGAAATTATTACAATTATTAAGTATTTTTTCATTTTATTAATATTTATCGTTACGGTATGGCAACAGTGTTATTGCTTACATTTTTAGCTGCCCATCGGATGGCATACTCCATAGCGTTGGCATAAATGAATGAATTATAGACATATCCGTCGCCTGACGTGGCGCTGCTCCATCCGTGCCTCACAGGTACGCCGTTGAGATGCTCCGAAGGCCAGGCGCCACCGTTGTTGGTATGTGCCGAATTGCCGTTTGCCCATGCGTAGTCGCCGCAATAGAACACGCCTTTCTGCTCATCAATAAACATCCATGCGTTGCCGTTCTGACTTTTGCTGATGATTTGTATTCCGGGCGACGACAAGACCGCCGTCGGAATATTGATACCGTCGCCGCAATCATCTCCAAGATGCTGATTATGAGGGTCGGTATTAAAATTTTTAAATGCTCCTTGCATTACGCTCAATGAATATGCCGACGATTCGATTGTGTGAAAATGCTCTATATTCAATGTTGCATTGAACGAGCCGACGCCGTAAATGCTTTGTATAAAGCGTTCTACGTGCGCAGATGTTTGGTCGGCATAGAAAAGAAAGCCGTGACGGTTGTCAATAAAACTCTTATACACAGCCGCTACTTCCGCATTAGGACATTGTCGTAAACCGGCAACAAACACAATATCAACGTTATACTGATTGATGTACTGTCGTAATTCGCGTGCCGACGGGTTCGTGCCGCGCGACATCTCAATTACTTTTATCTCGCCTACACAAACCTTGCCTTCGGGTCCGAACAGGGTTTTGTTATGCAATATTGCCGAAGCGGTTACGTGATTTGTCGCCGTTGCCGGACGGTCGTAATTAGAGACCGTTCGTGAGCCGACGCTGAGAATTGTTATCGGGCGATATGCGAATTTTATTACGAAATCAAGTTTCCCGTCGCCGGGTCCGAAATTATTGCCGTCGCCGTCTCTGTCGTATGGCAGTTTGTAAGTTTTGACGCCCGTAGTCATGTCATTTTTAACATTATTAGTGAGTTGACGAGGTGTCAAAGTGATAGTTGTTTTGCCCGCCGAAAGGTTGCCGGATGCTTCATAATAAACGTTATTGATTGTATCCGAACGCAATAGATATTCTCCTGCCTCAAAAACAGTCGCCTCAACATTTATGGAACACGGTGTAGTAGTATTTCGCGCCGGATCAAGCATATAGACGCCATTGTTGGTGTAGCCTTTGAGCGTCAGGTTTGAAAAACGTGCGTTCGACGCCGCAATATTGACCGTTTCATTGCATAAATTGCTCATGCCGCCCTCCGAACTGTCGAAATAAACATTGACCGTGCCATGCCTGCTTGGGCGCTGACCGGACGTAGTAGGGTGAAGATCAACAACTTGCGTCGAGCCGGTTGTAACATTAACCTCGCCCGAAGTGAACTGTACGCCTGCAAAAGTTGCCGTGATGGTGGTCTTGCCCGACCCACTGCCCGTTATCGGCACTTCAATAGTCGGAACCGGCGAGGTCGGTAACGGATCGTTCTGTTTTAATGTCCCCATATTCAGGAAGTTAATACTACCGCATGGTCCGACCGTAAATCCTACCGACGCGAGTTTGACCGAAAACGGATAATTGCTCGGCGTAGCGGAGTTATTGGTTGTCATCACAAAGTTATCGTAACCGCCTGATGTATAGTTGTTTGCCTGTATTGGAGGAATGTCCGACGGTTCGCCGACAACAGGTACAATCACTTCTACAGTCTGGGGATAAGAGCCGCTTGGGTTATAGCCCGAAGCGTCCTCGATTTTGCCTCTGCCTCCGAACATGTATCCGTTGACGTAGTTTGAGGTCATGTCCCATTCGCCCGGTCTTGATACCGAAAGAGTTACGGCGACATAGTAGTTGTAGGGCAACACGCCGGAAGCGGTTGCAAGGTTGGTCTGAACAGGAAACGGTTGCGGATAAGGCTTGACGTTAATGATGCGATAGTCGGGCGTAGCGGGCTGTACATTAACGAATATCAAGCCGTTACAGTTTTCAATACCGTTGAACTTTACCGTCAGAGCGTCATTACGCCATGGCATTGGCGGTGTAGGCTGTGCATCGGGCGTTCCTGCGGCAGGGACGTTGATGGCATACGTACCGACGGTCGGTAGCGTGCCGGATGCCTGAAACATCAAGCCTCGCTCGGTTGTACATAAAATGTCGTAAGTGCCCGGTTGTGTGCATTTTACAGGTACCGTAATATAGTTTCCGACCGATACGGGCATGTCGGCGATGTAAACGCCGTGCAGTTCTAATGAGTCGCAAACGATAGTCCCCTTCGCTGGTTTGGGATTGCCGCAAACGCTCCAAAAATCATCGTTCTCCCAGACCATAACGCAATTGATGTCGGTGTTGAACACCATCAAACCCTGCGCACGGTCTTGGTAGTCGATGTCATAATCGGGGTTTAATGGATTGGTAATCACGTCTTTAACTTGCGCTATGCCGTAGTCGTTGAGATGCGGCAGACGCAAACCTTTGTATTCATTCTGCTGATTGATAAGTTCCAGCACAGAGAACGGCATCGGCTCTGTTGTATCGCCGATAGTTAGCTGAGCCTCTGCTTTTTGAGAGGTCAGTAATGATGCAATTCCCAGCGTTACTGCCGACATTGCCACCCTTAATTTAATGAATTTTCGCTTCATAATTTTTTAATTTGTTTATATACATAATTTAACGTTTGTTGATCGCACTTGTGTAAAACAACTAAACAACATTTTCATAATCAAACGTTTTTCCACGAACGAACGCTGCAAAGGTACGAATAAATTTAATAAGTCGGATAGTTTTCTATAGAAAACACCGCCAATTTATAATATTTTATATTTTTATATATTATATTCACATTTGCAACAATGATAATATCCTGATTGTAAATCAATTACTAATTAAGTTTATAAATCCCTCCCGGATAAGAGCGAATGAGACCTTCGAGTTCGAGTTCGAAAAGCATCGAAGAAAGTTTATGGACCGGCATATTAAGTTCGGCTGCGAGAATGTTGATTTGAATTTCACCTTTGCTCTGCAATGTGCAAATCACGGGATGGTCGCTTTTGGCAAACAATTCGGGTTGGACATTTTTTGAGACTTTGTTGAGGTCGATATCCCAGCAAAGCGCTTTAATGAGGTCTTCGGCGGAAGTTATCAAACCGGCTTTGTTCATACGAATCAGCCGGTTGCAGCCGCCCGACAACATATCGGACGTGCGTCCCGGAAAGGCATAAACGTCCCGTCCGTAGGAAACGGCGATGTCGGCTGTTACTAACGAGCCGCCGCGTACAGCCGATTCAACCACGATAGTAACGTCGGCAAGTCCGGCAATAAGGCGGTTGCGGCGCAGGAAATTTTCCTTGTCGGGAATCGTACCGCTCATAAAATCGGTCAATAACCCGCCGTTGTCGAGCATCTCAATAGCCGCATTACGGTGGAGCGGAGGATAAATCCGGTCGAGACCGTGAGCCAGCACTCCGACTGTAGGCAGTTTGTTTTTCAGAGCGTTACGATGAGCGCAGATATCTATTCCGTAGGCTAAACCGCTGACTATCAGTAAGTTAGGATATTGAACTGATAAGTCTTTGATGAGTTCTTCCGTATGTTGTCGGCCATAATCAGTACAGCGTCGCGTGCCTACGATGCTGATGATTTTTGCGGCATTCAAATCGGCATTACCCTTAAAATAGAATACTACAGGTGCGTCCTGACACTCTTTAAGCCGCACCGGATAGTCGGCGTCGGTAATGCAATAGATACGTATTTTGTTTTTTTCGACAAAAACAAGTTCTTTTTCGGCTTTCAGCAGCGCCTCTTTGCGCGAAGCGGCAATCATCTCGGCTGTTACGGAGCCTATACCCTGCACTTTTTCAAGCGTCGGACGTTTTGCCTTAAAAACATCTGCCGCCGTTCCGAAATACTGTATCAGTTGCCGCGCCAGCACATCGCCGACGCCTTT
>JAITHS010000255.1 GCA_031279875.1 Tannerella sp. | reverse complement strand
CGAAAAAATAGTTCGTTTTTTTGATTTTGATAAAAAAAAGAATTATTATATTTGCAGCGTCAAATTTAAGTATAACATTTTAAAAGAATTAATTATGGAAGTAAAGAAAACTGCAAAAGCAGATCTCGAAAGAGACAAATCACTGAACCTGTTAATAGGTTTGGTAGTAGCATTCGCCATTATTTTTGTGAGCTTTGAATATGGCGAACATGAAATTGAAGTTGCAACCGATTTCGGTATAGGCAACGTTCCCGACGAAGTAGAAATTTTAAGTACTCGTCAAGATCCTCCGCCGCCGCCCGAACCGCAAGTTATTAAGACGCCGGAAATACTCGAAATCATTGATGACAACACTCCGCTCGAAGATGTTGATATTAATACCGAAGACAAACCAACGATGGCGCAACTGCCTACATATCAGGCGCCTGTTGAAGAACCGGTAGAAGAAATCGATGATGATTATGTCTTCGTTACGGTAGAAAGAATGCCGGAGTTCCCCGGAGGCCCGGAAGCATTGCTACAATGGATAGCCGACCACGTCAAATATCCGCCTATCGCTGCCGAAAACGGCATTCAGGGTCGCGTAGCATGCAACTTTGTCGTTAACGCCGACGGCACGATACAAGACGTGCAGATAGTGCGATCCGTTGACCCGAACCTTGACAAAGAAGCTATCAGAGTACTGAAAATGCTTCCCAAATTCAAGCCCGGAGAACAACGAGGTAAGCCCGTGCGCGTAAAATTCAGCGTGCCGGTACGTTTCAAATTACAGCAATAATGACCCCAAATACGATGCTTAAAAGTTAAAAAAATAAAAAAGCGAGAAAAAAGTTCGTTTTTTTGTTCTATTTAAAAAAAAAGCATTATATTTGCGGCGTCAAATTTATGTTTAACAGTAAAAAAAGTTGAATTATGGAAGTTAAGAAAACTGCAAAAGCAGACCTGGAAAAGGACAAATCGCTGAACCTGTTAATAGGTTTGGTGATAGCACTCGCCATTATTTTTGTGGGCTTTGAGTATGGTGAGCGCGAAATCGAAGTTGCAATGGACTCCGGTATAGCCAACGTTGTTGACGAAGATGAAATCGAAATTACCCGTCAGGAAGAGCCGCCCCCCCCTCCGCCGGAACCGGAAGTAATTAAGACACCGGAAATTCTCGAAATCGTTGAAGACAACATTAAGGTAGAAGATGTTGCCATTGAGACGGAAGATGACGCTAATAAGGCACAGGTTGACGTGTTCGTAGCGCCCGTTGCAGCGGAAGAAGAAGAAGAAGATGAGAACTTCGTCTTCGTTACGGTAGAAAAAATGCCGGAGTTCCCCGGAGGCCAAAACGCATTGCTCAAATGGATAGCCGACCACGTCAGCTATCCTCCTATCGCCGCCGAAAACGGCATTCAGGGGCGTGTATCATGTAACTTTGTCGTTAATGCCGACGGCTCGGTACAAGATGTGCAGGTAGTGCGACCTGTTGACCCGAACCTTGACAAAGAAGCTATCAGAGTACTCAAATTGCTCCCCAAGTTTAAGCCGGGAGAACAAAGAGGTAAACCTGTGCGCGTAAAATATAGCGTACCGGTGCGTTTCAGGTTACAACAATAATCACAATATTGTTGTGCAAAAAAAATTATATTAGTGTGGCTGCCCGTAAAGTTGACATCGCCCCCATCAAGTTGCTTTGCGGGCAGCCCTTTTTTAGTTCCACATGCTTACTACCGAACAAATAGCTGCACAAATCGACGCCGTAACAGCAGGATTACACTATAACCAGACCCCGCGTAGCTTGTACGAACCTGTTGAATACATCCTGTCGCTCGGAGGCAAACGAATCCGACCGGTCTTGACGCTTATGGCTTACAATATCTATGGCGACACCTTTTCCGATGTCATGCCGGCAGCACTTGGAATAGAAGTTTTTCACAACTTCACACTGCTGCACGACGACCTGATGGATTGCGCAGACATGCGGCGCGGAAAACCAACGGTACACCGCAAGTGGCACGACAACACTGCGATACTGTCGGGCGACGCTATGGTCATAGCAGCCTACCAACTCATCGGAGAAGTTAAGTACCCGTATCTGAAACCCGTTCTCGACGTATTCTCGCAAACAGCGATGGATATTTGTCGCGGACAGCAGTATGACATGGATTTTGAGAAACGCAACGATGTGTCGGAAGAGGAGTACATAGAGATGATACGCCTCAAAACAGCTGTGCTGCTCGCTTGCAGCGTTAAAGTCGGCGCTATGATCGGCGCGGCACCCGAAAGCGATGCGGAACAGTTATACCGTTATGGTATTAATATCGGATTAGCATTCCAACTCAGGGATGATTTACTCGATGTTTACGGCGACCCGAACGTTTTCGGCAAAAACATCGGCGGAGATATTCTGACCGACAAGAAAACATTCCTTCGCATCACGGCTATGTCGCTTGCATCACAGGAACAGAAAAAAGTTCTTGAATTCTACTCCGACAATGCTAACGATTTTACGCCGGAAGTTAAGGTAAAAGCCCTTACCGATATTTATAACAAACTGAACATCAAAGAGATAACACAGAACAAAATACTTGATTACTATCATCTTGCAACGGAAGACATCAAAAATATGAGCGTGAGCGACGACAAACTTATCGAACTCAAACGTTTTGCCGATATGCTGATACTGCGTGAATCGTAAAACTATGCAAATAATTGATACACATACACATATCTACGCAGAACAGTTTGATGACGACCGCAAAGAGACTATTACAAGAGCCAAAGAGACCGGAATAACAGCCCTTGTGCTTCCCAACGAAGACAGTAGAAGTTTGAACGCTCTCAAAAATATTTGCAAAACAGAACCGGATTATGCTTTCCCCATGGCAGGGCTTCATCCGACGTCGGTCAAGAGTGACTGGCGGAAAGAAATATCACATATTGAAGCATTTATGTCGGATGTCAAATGCTACGGAATCGGCGAAATCGGTCTCGATTACTATTGGGACAAGACGTATATCGCCGAGCAGCGTGCCGCGTTTGAATACCAGCTGAAGTTGAGCGCCGAGTTGAACCTGCCCGTCAGTATCCATACGCGCGAAGCATTCAACGACGCTGTCTCTATTATTAATAATGTAGGAGCAGACAGTTTGCGCGGCATCTTCCACTGCTTCGGCGGTAATGTTGACGATTGGGAAAAAATATCCACATTATCAACATTTTACGTCGGAATAGGCGGAGTGGTAACGTTTAAGAACAGCCCCTTGCGGGAAACGATTAAACGCATACCGCTTGACAGGATTGTGGTTGAAACCGACGCACCTTATCTTGCTCCGACACCTTATCGGGGGAAGCGCAACGAACCGGCTTATATCCGAAAAATAATATCCGAAATTTCGGCTCTCGTCGGCAGTGAAGAAAGTGCAATTTTGAGCGTTTTTTACCAAAATGCACAAAAAATTTTTAATCTTCCCGTTAAGATGGGATGAGAACAATAAAATGTTGATATTTAATGATTTACGACGAATTATTGGTTTTGATAAAGAGGCTGTAAAAATTTTTTTTTACATAAAATCAAAAAAAAATCAAAAAAAAGTGCGTAATGTCGGATTTTTTTTTTTTATTTGCACTCGTTTTTCAGAGGAAAAACACAAAAAACAGTCAGAGGAGAGATGCTCGAGTGGTTGAAGAGGCACGCCTGGAAAGCGTGTAAACGTCAAAAGCGTTTCGCGGGTTCGAATCCCGCTTTCTCCGCGCCACAGAAGGCCTCAACCCTTGCAGTGGTTAAAAAAACCTGCAAGCGGTTTGCAGAAAGACAATAAATTACTCAAAATAATAAAAACGATTTACTAATTTAAATTAAACAAACAATGAAAAAAGTTTTCACAAAAGTGTTCCTCAGCGCATGCGCACTCGGAACGTCAGTAGTTTTATTTGCTCAGAATGCAGCAACAGAAGCGCCCGCCGTAGAATCAAGTTTCCACCAGGCGCTCAAAACAAAGTTTATCGAAGGTAGCGCCGACTTCATGAGTATGGTTGCTATCGCATTGATTCTGGGTCTTGCCTTCGTATTGGAGCGCATCATCTATCTCAATCTGGCAGACACTAATGCCAAAAAGTTGCTCAACGGCATCGAAGCTGCTCTCGACAAGGGCGATGTAGAAGCCGCAAAAGCAATAGCCCGCGACACAAGAGGCCCTATCGCCTCTATCGCCTATCAAGGTTTGATGAGAATCGACCAAGGTATTGATGTGGTTGAGAAATCAATCGTATCATACGGCGGCGTTCAGGGCGGTCTGTTAGAAAAGAACCTCTCATGGATCACACTATTTATCGCAATGGCTCCGTCTCTGGGGTTCATGGGAACGGTTATAGGTATGGTCATGGCATTCGACAAGATTGAGCAGGTAGGCGACATCAGCCCGCAAATCGTTGCCGGCGGTATGAAAGTAGCGTTGATAACGACCGTCGGCGGTCTCGTTGTAGCGCTTATCCTTCAAGTGTTCTACAATTATCTGTTGAGCAAACTCGAAGCAATCCTCAACAAGATGGAAGATGCTTCAATAACACTGCTCGACCTGATAATCAAATACAGTGTCAAATACCAAAAATAAACGACTATGGCTGTAACACAAATTAGAAGAATATCCAGTTGGATGTTGCTGCTCATCGTCGCTGTCAGTATCGGAGTATTTGCAATGTTCTTCCTTGGAGGCAACGATGACCCTATCAAGGAATTTAAGAACCCTACAAACACAAGTATGCTCCTTTATTGGATATACATATTGTTTGCTATCACTGCTGCTGCTCTCGTTATATTCGGAGTACTGCAATTTGCAAGTAATTTAATGTCAAATCCCAAGAAAGCGATTAGTACTCTGGTAGTTCTCGGCATTTTTGGTCTTCTGCTGTTCATCTCCTACTCAATGGGCGACACCACGCCGATAGCCAAAATAAATGCCGAATCGGAAAAATATAATACCGAAGGCTGGCTCAAGACTACCGACATGTGGCTTTATACGATATATGTCATACTTGGCTTATCTTTCGTCGCAATCGTGTGGGGTTCCGTTCAAAAAATTATTACAAAGTAACATTTAAACGGTAAAGATATGGCAAGAAAAAAGAGAAAAACGCCCGGTATCAATGGCTCCTCTTCTGCCGATATTGCCTTTATGTTGCTGCTGTTCTTCCTCCTTACAACGTCGATGGATACCGACCGCGGTTTGCCACGCAGACTGCCGCCGCCTCCCGACAATAAAAATAAGCCCGAAGAGCAGAAAGTAAACAAAAGGAATACGCTTTCGGTACTCGTAAGCTCCGACAACCGCATCATGTGTAACATGGAAGAGGTTTCGACCGAAGTACTGAATGAAAAAGCAAAAGAGTTTATTGAAAACGCTAACGACGATGTAAATCTTCCCGAAAAAGAAGAAATCGACATCCCCTTGTTAGGCGGCAAAATTATGTCCACTGCCGGTAAGCATGTCATCTCGCTTCAGTGCGACCGAGGTACCGAATATCAAAAGTATCTCGATGTACAGAACGAATTGGCAAAGGCGTACAATGAACTTCGAGACATCAAGTCAGAGGCCGTCTTCAGGAAGAAGTACGCCGAACTGACCGAAGAGGAAGCGGAGGCTATAAGAAAGTTCTACCCACAGAAGATTTCCGAAGCCGAACCCAAAGTTTATGGTGCAACTAAAAAATAATTAAGACATGGGAAAATTCAGTAAAGCGGGCGGACGTGAAGTGCCCGAATTAAACACGTCATCATTACCTGACCTCGTGTTTGCTATCCTGTTCTTTTTCATGATGGTAACAACTATGCGTGAGGTAGCTCTTAAAGTACAATTTCGTTCCCCAAAAGCGACCGAACTCCAAAAATTGGAGAAGAAATCATTGATAACGTTCATTTATGTCGGTAAGCCCTTAACGCCCGAATTGAAAGAGAAGTTAGGCAATGAGCCGCGTATTCAGTTGAATGACCAGATAGCCGAGATTTCGGAAGTCGGAGCTTATATCGGTCAGGAGAAAGCCTCTATGAAAGAAGAAGACCAGCCGTTTATGACTACCTCCATCAAAGCCGATTACGAGACGAACATGGGTATCATAACCGACCTCAAACAAGCTCTTAGAGATGCGTATGCTTTGAAGATAAGTTATTCGGCAAAGCCGCGTACTCAATAAGGTGCCTCCAATCTAATGAGTAACTTTAGATTTTAGATTTTTTTCATGGGAGAATGTTGCGAAACATCCTCCCCTTTTTTTGATGATGAAGGTGTAAATATTTTGTTGAAAA
>JAITHS010000237.1 GCA_031279875.1 Tannerella sp. | reverse complement strand
GCAGAAAGTACCACGTCATTGCGAGGAACCATTCAGCCAAACCTAAACAAATTAGGAAAAATGACGAGTGGCACAAAAGCCTCATAAACAAATAGATAGGCGGACTCGTCATTATAAGGTACGAAGCAATCCAGAAATTACAGGATTGCAGGAGAGGCAGGATTTACAGGTTTTTATCTGGATTGCTTCGGTCCTCGCAATGACGAATGCCCTGTACGTTAACGTCCTCGCAATGACGTAGTACCGTCTTTCCTCGACGTAGCGACTTTATGGACGGACATTAATTATTTGCGGATTTAAGGTATTTCACATCCCTAACCGTACTCGAAGGGGGACTTGAACCCCCACAGCCGTTATGGCCAAGGGATTTTAAGTCCCTCGTGTCTACCATTCCACCATTCGAGCAGGTAATCTGTTTATTTTGAGCGGAAGACGGAACTCGAATCCGCGACCCTAACCTTGGCAAGGTTATGCTCTACCAACTGAGCTACTTCCGCATTTGCTTTTTAGCGGCTGCAAAAGTACAAAATTATTTTGAAACAACAAAGCAATTAACATTATTTAACTTTTAAACAAAGAAAATTTGACTAATTTTGCGTTATGAAACAAACCGATGAATATTACATGAAGTGTGCTATAGCGGAGGCGAAGGAGGCTTTAAGAGAAGATGAAGTGCCGATAGGAGCTGTCATAGTAAGCGGCGACCGTATCATTGCACGCTCTCACAATCAGACCGAGCGTCTCAACGACCCGACGGCTCATGCCGAAATGCTCGCCATAACTGCCGCAACAAACAGCCTTGGCGCTAAATACCTGACAGATTGCAGGCTTTATGTTACGGTTGAGCCTTGTGTGATGTGCGCGGGCGCTATCGCATGGTCGCAACTGTCTGCTATTGTCTATGGTGCGCCTGACGAAAAACGAGGATACACTCGTTTTGCACCGGATGTGTTATTGCCTAAAATACAGGTTGTTAGCGGCATTATGGCTGACGAGTGTTCGACGTTGATGAAAGATTTTTTTTTGAAAAAAAGATAAAAACAGATAAAAATTTTGTACTTTTGCCGCCGAAATGCGAAAGTTACTCACATCAACCGGGCTGTTTATACAGCGACTAATTGACTTCACCTATCCGTTATTTCGGAAATTCGTATCGCCGCAAATCTATCGCTACGGCGTATGTGGCTGTGTTAATGTATTGATAGACTGGTCTTTATATTTTCTTGTCTATAATTTTATATTCAAGTATAAGACCGTTGACTTCGGTTTATTAGCCATCAGCCCGCACATAGCCACTCTGATAGCAATATTCCCTATCTCAACCTTTTCGGGCTTTTTGTTACAGAAATACGTTACGTTTACTGCTTCCGACATTCGCGGCAGTTCGCAACTGATGCGTTATTTCCTTGTAGTGTCAGGCAATCTGCTCATCAACTATATCGGATTGAAAGTTATGGTTGAAATTTTTCACTTCTATCCGACGCCTTCAAAGATGCTAATAACCATAATTACAATTATTTGCAGTTATATCGGGCAAAATAAATTTACTTTCAGATGAAAGTGTACTATTGGAAACCTCTAAAAATTGATTTTTTCGAGGTTCCCTATTCTTTTCCGTATCGCTCTTCCGTTATCTGTTTGAGAGACTTTCCGCGTGTCGTGGGCGTCCATATTACGCCTACAATCAGTGATACGAGCATCAGCGCTACCATTATGACACCGGCTGTATAGAAGCCTGCGGCGGCAAAAACGCCGGTAAAAACAAATGACCATACGGCGCCTAATCCCCTGACAATAAAAAACATAACACCTTGTGCAGCGGCTCTGTATCTGGCAGGAAACAGTTCCGAAGCCCATAAAGCGTAGAACGCTTGAACGCCGAAGCCCGCATGAACGCCCCAAAGAACGACAAACGACCACAGCGCTATTTGGTTGGTAATACCTACGAATGTAAGCACTACCCACGCCAGAACGCCAAGAACGGTGCCGAAGACGTACAACAAGCGCTGGTTGACCTTATCGGCCAGCAATGCGAAGCCGACAAACGAGAACAGCGCCGTCAAACCCCACATAAACATTTGCAGGAAGTTAGCTTTTTCGTTTGTCAAGCCTCCTGCCGTCTCGTAAACGTGCGGCATGAAGAATCCCATCGCTCCGGCAACAAAATTCCATGTAAGATATATGCCGACAAGATATAGTATTGTCTTGACATTCACTATGTTAGTAAAGAGCGTTTTGTAAGGACTTTCCTTGCGGGTCTCTATTTTAACTTTTTTTGCCTCTACCCATTCGGACGATTCGTTGAGGCGTCGCTGTAAGAGCCATGCTATCAGGGCGACGATAAATAAAGTCAAGAATATCAGTCTATTACCGAACAGATTGAGTGCATTTTCGTCGGTAGTATTCAGTACTGTTTCTCCTAATCGATGAACGGCGCCGCCTAACGGACCTGTGGGCGAAACGAGCCATCCGAAGAGGAATATTATAGCCGGACCTACCGACCAAGCCAATTGCGATATACCGATATTACGTCCGCGATTGCCTACTTCCGATGTTTCGGAGATATAAGTCCACGACGCCGGAACGCCAACTCCTACCGAAATTCCGGTAATGAGGAAAGCGGCAAGTAGCATTGGAAAATTGAAAGCAAAAATGATTACCGCTACTCCAAGCATGTAGAGAAGCATATTATAAGTGTATATCTTTTTGCGACCGTATTTGTCGGCAAGGCGGCCGCCGATGATAGCTCCTATGGCAGCACCGAAACAGTTGGCGCTCAAAGCATTAAGCCATCCGAGATGCGTTTCTGTTATTGTGTCGGGGCCTCCGAGATAGTTTTGCCAGAGTGTCAAACCGCTGGCACCGGCTACGATAGCGCCGGCATCAAGATAATTTGTTAATGATACCGCAATGGTACTTTTCAGACTTCCGTTTTTGTTCATAAATTTATCTTTTTCCTGTTACTTTTTTTTCATATTGCTCAATTTCAGCGATATAGTCATCGCCGACGGGGGTGTTGTGACGGCGGCAAAACTCGTCCCAAACTGCGTTCCACGGCATGTTTTTCAACTCTTCCTGTAAGGCGAGGCGCTGGAAAAACTGCTCTTTGGCTTCATACTGCTGTAATTTCTTTTGCGGTTCGAGAAGCGCTATCAGGAGGGCTTTTTGCGTCGCGCGCGTACCTATAACATACGCGCCTATGCGGTTGATGGTTGCGTCGAAGTAGTCTAATCCGATATGCACGCGGTCGAG
>JAITHS010000223.1 GCA_031279875.1 Tannerella sp. | reverse complement strand
ATGCCCGGCAAAGACGGCTTGCTGCACATCTCCGAAATGGACTGGAAACGCCTCGAAACGGTCGAAGAAACCGGCTTGAACGAAGGCGATGCTATAACCGTCAAACTCGTTGATATAGACCCGAAAACGGGCAAGTTCAAACTCTCCCGCCGCGCCCTGATACCGAAACCGGAAGGCTACGTAGAACGCCCCGAACGCCCTGCAAGACCGCCGCGTCGTGAAGGCGGTGACAGAGGTAATTTCGGTGGTGGTGGCGGAAATCGCGGGCCGCGTAACGACGACCACCGTAATAACAGATATTAAACGGATTTTTTACAACAACCCTTGCAGTGGTTTTAAACCCTGCAAGCGGTTTTGTGCTTACAACCCTTGCAGCGGTTATAAACCCTGCAAACGGTTTTGTGCTTACAACCCTTGCAGTGGTTTTAAACCCTGCCAGCGGTTTTGCTTTTGGGAAGAAGCAAACTTCAACCACTTGCAGGGTTTAAAACCGCTGCAAGGGTTTGGGGAAGAAGGGTTTGGGGAAGAAGGGTTTGGGGAAGAAGGGTTTGGGGAAGAAGGGTTTGGGGAACGGTTTGTGTACAGCGTCAGTTCGATATGATGGTCATCGACCATGCGGCGCATGTTGATGATGGCGTAGCGCATACGTCCGAGGGCGGTGTTGATGCTTACTCCGGTAACGTCGGCTATTTCCTTAAAGCTCATGTCCTGATAGTAGCGCATTTCAAGAACTTCGCGCTGGTTGTCAGGCAAATGGCGTACTAATTTGCGCACGTCATCATATACCTGTTCGCGTATCATCTCGTCTTCAATGTTAGTGTCGCTCATCGTTCTGTCGTTGAAGAGGTCGCCTTCTACTTCGTCGTTTGAGATAGTGTTCTCGTTACGTTCTTGGCGGAAGGTGTCGATGATGAGGTTATGTGCTATGCGCATGATCCAGGCTTTAAACTTACCGTTTTCGGTATAGCGTCCCTGTTTGATTGTTGTGATAACTTTAAGAAAGGTATCTTGAAAGATATCTTCCGTAAGGTCTTCGTTACGAACGATATAATAGATGTAGGAGTGGACACTTTTCTGGTATCGGCTCAACAAGACATCAAAAGCGGAGTTATCTCCTAATGCGTACAGTTCGACCAACGATTCGTCGGTCAATGATTTCAAATTTGTCATTACTTTAATTTTTATTAGTTTCGAAGTAATGTGTATGCAATAGGCAGTAATGGGTTTTAGTAAAACATAAAATTATCGGTGCAAAGATAGTCATATTATTATTAATCGGGCGTCTTGTTTTTGATATTTTTTCCGAGAGCGGGGAGTTTTTGTACAAAACCCTGCTTTTTAAGTACGAACATTAAAGTTTGACTCCGATTGTCATAACAACATTGAATTTCTTGTCGTTAAGAGTTGCCGGTATCGACTTGATTGGTGTTATTCCGAATTGCGGGTCGCTGTTATAAGTATTTGAGAAAGCGTATGCGTTCAAGTCTTGGAAGCGATAAACACAAGCTATGTCTGCGTAGAAGTTAGGTGTAAAGCGGTATCCTAATCCTGCTGTGTAGTAGGTAACCGGTCTGTCGCTTGTAGTGAAATGCGTTACGGTGCCTGCGGGCAATACTTCTACTTCGTTGTTAACCAATTGTTTGCGCATGGGAGTTGTTTGTGTCATCAATCCTAATCGTGCTGCAAACTGTAAAGTTGGTTTCAGTTCGGCGCCAAGTTTCAGGGTTTGTTGTCGGCTGAAATCATCTTTGATAAAATCGTTTTGATTGAAGCCACGTTCGTTGCCTTTTCTGTCTGCGAAGCGCATCTTGCTGTAGTCTGAAATCTCATAGTCGGCGCTTATAAGGGCTGTTTGTCCGAATAGCAGCGCTCCGCTGAAAGTAACTTTGCCCGGTGTTTTATAGCTGTATTCCGAGTATTGGTTTTCGGGCGTTTCTCTGTCTTTGGGGCTATTATTTTGCAGCGCTTGATTGCCGAGATATGTTCCGGCAAAAGCGGTGTAATAATCGGTCATTTTGTAGTAAGAAGGGGTGTTGTAGGCTATTCCGAGTCTTAAAAACTGAAGATTTAATATGGCTCCGAAATTGCCGGCATATCCTTCGCCTTCTGTCGTAAGTTGGTTTTTAAGATATAGGTGGTCGTCTTTTGTGGCTCCGGAGTATTTGTCAAACAGATTTTCAAACATAGAGTTCATTCTGTAATCGATTTCCGTTACCGACAGTGATGTACCTAAGAATAATATGTTTGAGATATTTATAGCCAGTCCGAAGTCGGCTTCATAGATACCTCCTGCTTCGGTTACTGTCAGCAGAGACGTATGTGGGTTTCCGAAACTGCTGTGATAAATATCGTTGTTGCCGTCGTTTTCGTTTTGCGGGCTTATCATCCATGATTCATAGCCGAGAATTGAGAGCCATTGACCTGACAGAAGGGAGTTGTTGTAGGGGTCTATCGGCGCTCTGTCATAGTCGATTGCGTCGAGTGCTATGCCCGAATTACCGAAAGCGTTTGTTGCGCGATAGGCGACATAATCTCCCATAGATGAGGGCATTCGTGTAGATTCCATCGTATAGTTACGATTGAAGTTTTTCGCTCTACTCATGGATACTCCGATGTTACAGTTGAGAATGCCGCCTGCATCGGTAGGACAATATAATACTCCACCGGCATGTGAAGGGGTGAAGTTGGTTTTACGGTTAGTGCTTTTTGTACCGCTCCAATCGGTTGTTGATGTGTTGGTCGAGAGGTCTAACGTCAACGACGCATCGCAGGAGCGGAAGATGCCCAGACCTGCGGGGTTTGACGACAATACGGATATATTTCCGCCGAGCGCTCCGAAAGCGCCTCCCATCGACATTGACCTTGCCGTACCGTTTAACTCGCGATTACCCAGCAAGTAGGCATCTACCTCGTTTCCCTGCGCCATGAGCGCAGGGACGTACAGTAGCATTATTATTAATGTATATATTTTTTTCATAGTGAATATTGTTTTATGGATCGTTTCACTGCGTTCACAATTATACAGACCCGATTTATCGTCCTCTGCCGCCGGAAGAGCTGCTGCCCGACGAGCGACTGCTACTGCTACTGCTACTCGAAGATGGCGACGAGCTGCTGCGGCTTGGCGATGACGACATGCTCGGCGAACTCGAACTGCTGCTGCGGCTCGGTGATGATGTAACGCTTGGCGTACTCGAACTGCTGCTGCGGCTTGGCGATGATGTAACGCTCGGCGTACTCGAACTGCTGCGGCTTGATGATGACGTGCCGGTTGATGTGTTTGATGATGAGCGTGTAACGTTCGACGAGCTGCGATTTGTCGGTGTCGGTGTCGGTGTACTCGGAGTGGATGTGTTGGTTGTTGTACGGGTTCGTACCGTGCGGGTCGGAGTAGCGGTAGAGTTGTCCGGTGAAGATGTTGTTACCCTTGTTGCGGTCGAACGGTCGCCGGTAGTCGTTGAACGGTCTCCGGTAGTCGCCGAACGGTTGCCGGTAGTTGTTGAACGGTCGCCGGAAGTCGTTGAGCGGTTGCCGGTAGTCGTTGAACGGTTGCCGGTAGTCGTCGAACGGTTGCCGGTAGTCGCCGAACGGTTGCCGGTAGTCGTTGAGCGTCCTCCGACCGAAGTTGAGCGTCCTCCTGTAGCGGCTGAGCGTGTTGAGGTAGCGTTTGAGCGTCCGGAAGCATAAGTCGAACGCGGCGAGTATGCTGCCGAACGTGTTGCCGTTGAGCGACCGGCGGTAACATCACCTCTTCCGCGACCGTATTGGTTGCGGGTATAGTTGTCGTAGTGATGATGTCCGTAATATCCTCCGCCGTAGTAGCCGCAATATCCGCCGTAGCCATATCCGTAGTAATAAGGATAATAGTAGTCATAATACCATGGCGAATACCATGAGTACCAGCTGCCGTAATATCCGCCATATCCCCAGTAGGGACGGTTCCAGTAAGAATGATAATACCATGACGAGCCGTACCACCAAGGGTCGTAGCCCCAGTTGCCGTAATAGTTGCTGCCGACGTTGATGTTTACATTAGTTGTACCGTCGTCGCCGGTCGAGTAATCATAGCCGTAGTAGCCGTCGCTGATATAGAGATTAACGTTATCCGAACCGGTTATCGTTATCTTGCTGGGCGAGTGATAGCGTATGATGCGTTCCGAGTATTCCATGTCCGACCTGCGTGTATCGACTATCGTATCGATATAATCATCTTCGTAAACTTCTTCTTCATAGATTTCATCGGTATAGTTATAACGACGATTGTAGGCGTCAACATCCATTTCTTCCGGCACGTTATAGTTGGCTTGTGTCTCATAAGCCGCTGCTGTTGTTTGCATTGACGTTGATTGAGACGTTGTATTATAGGATTTTGCAGCGGGCGCTACCGTTTCCTTGTTTGTGGTTTTTTTACTCTTTTTTGAAGAGAAATAAACATCGTCCACAAATTCTTCTTGTGCCATAGCGCTTGCGGCAACGAGCAGCAACGCCGACAGGCAAGTTAATTTCATTGTTTTCATTTCTTTTCCTCCTAAAATTTTAATTAATACCTTAAATATCGCGCAAATGTACGGAGCTTTTTTGGTGTTTCCAAATATTTTATCTTAAAAATATCTAATCTTTCTCAATATCCTTAAAATATTTGTACGTTGCTACTTTAAGTTCATCGCAGGCGGCTTCGTCGCAAACGATAATGCCCTTATGATGGAGTTGTAGAGCGGTAATAGTCCACATCTGGCTGACGCCGCCTTCTATTGCTTGTTGTAGGGCGCGCGCTTTAGCGTGTCCGTTGACGAGAACGACTACTTCACGTGCGTCCATAACCGTGCCTACGCCTACCGTGAGGGCTGTTTTCGGCACCAGATTGACGTCGCCGCCGAAGAAACGCGAGTTGACGATAACGGTGTCGGTAGTAAGCGATTTTTGTCTTGTACGGCTTGTTAACGACGATCCCGGCTCGTTGAACGCTAAATGGCCGTCAACTCCGACGCCGCCCAGAAACAGGTCTATGCCTCCTGCTTTGACAATTTTCGCTTCATAGTCGGCGCATTCTGCTTCGAGGTCAGGCGCGTTGCCGTTGAGGATATTCACATTTTGTTCTTGAATATCAATGTGTTTGAAGAAATTATTCCACATAAAGGAGTAGTAACTTTCGGGATGTTCCTTAGGAAGCCCTACATATTCGTCCATATTAAACGTGGTAACATTACGGAACGATACTTTACCGGCTTTGTTTAACGCGATAAGTTCTTTGTAAGTACCGAGCGGCGAAGAGCCTGTCGGCAAACCGAGAACAAAAGATTTGCCTGCTTCCGTTTTGTTAATACTTGCTGCGATGTATTCGGCAGCCCATTTTGATAGCGACTCGTAGTCGTTTTTAATTATAAGTCTCATAATTGTCGGTGTTTTAATGATTAATAACGGCGCAAAGATACGAATTAAAAATTAAAAATCAAGGGGACAAGGTTGTGAGGGGACAAGGGGACAAGGTTGTGAGGATTGCTTCTCTCTTACCAATGACGGTACCACAAACCCTTGCAGTGGTTTTAAACCCTGCAAGCGGTTTGCAGAAGGCAGAAAGCAGAAGGCAGAAGGCAGAAAGTACCCCGTCATTGCGAGGAACGAAGCAATCCGGCGTGCCATTCCTTCCGGATTGCTTCGTACCTCGCAATGACGAATGCCATGTCCGTCATTCCTGCTATAGTTCAGAAATAGAAACATCCACCAATCATACGAACTTAATAACACACCGGGCCTGATCCTCAGCTCTAATGCGTAAAAAAAGCCATCTTTTAAACGCAGAAATGATGACATATATTTTAGAAAAATCTTGAATTAACCGAAAAAAATCTGAGAAAGACGACTTTTTCCCGGACAAAAAAGCCGTCTTCAAAAAATAAAATGGGTTTTAGATATTTAGGTTATAGTTTTCTATTTTGCGATATTTGCAAAAATTCAACTTTTTTGTCAATCCCTACAAATCTTCTTTCTATGAGATTAGCGGAAATTTCTGTGGTGCTACTTCCTGTAAATGGGTCAAGAATCCAAGCATTTTTTTGCGTTGAAGCTAAAACTATTCGTGTGAGTAAAGCTAACGGTTTCTGTGTCGGGTGTTTTCCGCACGATTTTTCCCAAGGTGCAATGGCAGGCAAATTCCAAACATCTTTCATCTGTGTTCCGCCATTGATTTGTTTCATCAATTCGTAGTTATAATAATGCGAAACTTTCTTGTTTTTGCGAGCCCACAAGATAAATTCGGTAGAATGCGTAAAGTATTTAGGGTCTGCTGATTTATTCTCAATAGTTTGAAAATAAAGAGAAAAGCAGTATCTTTGCAGGCAAAAAGTGCAAAGAAATTGCCGGACTGATACCCTGGGACGAGATAGTTTCGGTGTATTTACGCAAGGTAACCAGGTATCGCACCGGACGTAAACCATTGAATCCTCGGATAGTGATTGGTTCATTGATCATCAAG
>JAITHS010000182.1 GCA_031279875.1 Tannerella sp. | reverse complement strand
ACAAGGGGACAAGGTTATAAGGTTATGAGGATTGTTTTCTCGTAATTTCATCATTGCTAGGGCATTAACGCACAGGGCATTCGTCATTGCGAGGAACGAAGCAATCCAGAGAAAAACCTGTAAATCCTGCCTCTCCTGCAATCCTGTAATTTCCGGATTGCTTCGTTCCTCGCAATGACGAATGCCTTGTTCGTCATGTGTCTCTTTTAAATCAACTTATCCAGCGGGTCAATCGTCTTGTGAAGGTCGGCTTCGGTAAGGGAGTAGTTGACGAGGTCGCCGGCGAAATAACTGTCGTAGGCTGCCATGTCGATTAATCCGTGACCGGAAAGATTGAAGAGGGTCGTTTTGGCGGTACCTTCTTCTTTGGCTTTCAGCGCTTCGGTAACGGCGGCGGCGATAGCGTGCGACGATTCGGGCGCGGGGATGATACTCTCCGTTTGAGCAAAGAGTTCTGCTGCTTTGAAAGCGTCAAGTTGCTCAATATCAACCGCTTCGACGAGGTTGTCTTTTTTGAGTTGACTTACTATTGCACCTGCTCCGTGATAGCGCAAACCGCCTGCGTGGATGTGCGCCGGTGCAAATGTGTGTCCGAGCGTAAACATCGGAATATAAGGCGTATATCCTATTTCATCACCAAAATCGTATTGGAACACGCCGCGTGTCAGTTTCGGACACGACGCCGGTTCGGCAGCGATGAGGCGTATCGGTTTGCCTTCGGTCAGTTTGTGGCGCAGGAAAGGCATTGAGATACCGGAGAAGTTTGAGCCGCCACCGAAACATCCGATTACGATGTCGGGGTACTCGTCTGCCATTGCCATCTGTTTCTCGGCTTCAAGCCCTATAACTGTTTGATGCAGACATACATGATTGAGTACGCTACCCAGAACATATTTACAGTTAGGCGTTTGCAGTGCAAGTTCGATAGCTTCCGAAATAGCCGTACCGAGACTGCCGCCGTAGGTCGGATGGTCGGTAAGGATTTTCTTGCCTGCTTTGGTGCTCATACTCGGCGACGCAATTACCTGAGCGCCAAACGTTTGCATTATTGAACGGCGATAAGGTTTCTGTTCGTAACTCACTTTAACCATGTAAACGGCGAGTTCAAGACCAAAAGCCTTTGCTGCATACGACATTGCGGCGCCCCATTGCCCTGCGCCGGTCTCTGTTGTCAGGTTCGTGATGCCTTCTTTTTTGCAGTAATACGCTTGTGCGAGAGCGGAATTGAGTTTGTGCGAGCCGACAGGGCTAACGCTCTCGTTTTTGAAATAGATGTGAGCAGGTGTGTCGAGTGCCTTTTCAAGCCCTGTGGCACGGACGAGCGGGGTCGGACGCCACTGCTTGTAGAGTTCGCGTACCTCATCGGGAATTTCAATCCACGCATCGGTCTGATTGCCTTCTTGCCATACCAATTCTTTTGCGAAGAGCGGATAGAAATCTTCGGGATTAGCAGGTTGCTTCGTTCCCGGATGCAGCGGAGGAAGCGGTTTATTTTTCATGTCTGCAACAACATTATACCACGATGTAGGTATATCATTCTCCTGTAATAAATACTTTTTTTGTGCCATAAAAATATTAATTTGATTATAATAGGCTGCAAAAATAATCATTATTCTAATAAAACGCGATATTTTAACATTTATTAACAATTCCAACGCCTTTTCTGCCGTCGATTTTGATTGTAAGAGGTCGTTCAAAGCATACGAGGCGCAGGTGTTGACTTTCGCTGACGGCCGGCATATCGTTAAGGCGCTGTTCGTCGAAAAAACCTCTATATGAGGGATTTATAGTAAAATAGCCGGTGTTGTTGGATGTCAGGTTTTGGAAGAAATGCGTTCCTTGACTTGGTTCTACGGCATATCCGGCAAGGCTATACTCGGCAATGAGGCGTGCGTTGGAAATCTGCGACCACTTGACCGGTATGCCGAGAAAGGAATCGGCGCTACCCCAGCGTCCCGGCCCGACAAGGATATAAGCAAATCCCCTCGCGTTGATTTTCTCTATTTCGGCGGCGAGGGCGCGGTTTGCCGTTGCGTCAAAATCTGCCGACTTGACATAAAGAACATGGCTTACGTCGTTACTTAGGCCGTGTCCGAGCGCTTGTTCGGAATAAAGCAGCGCGTCGGAACGGTCGCATGTTGACAAATCTTCGTCGATAACTTCTTTGAGGTCGGCAATAGGTCGAATTTGCAGCATGTAGAAAGTTGCCGTATCGCTGTCTTTGATGTCAACGGCAAATTCTATTTCGACCGGACGTCCCATCTCGTTGCAACCGACGTCGAGCAGTCGGCGCAGCGTGGCGGCAAGCGGCAGTTTGTCGTTTTTGAGGATGCCTGCAAAAGAGAGTATTTTTTTGCCTTCGGCATAATAGCCGTCGCGTACGGAATTGTCGGTAATGTCGTAAGTAGAAACAAGATGACGCAACGCGCCGTCTTTGTCGGCATCATTAAGTTGCAGTGTTACAAGGTTATAAGCGTCGTTGGCTTCGATTTCCGGTTTGCAGCGCATATTGAGGGCGACAAAATTTTTCTGGGTATCATGCAAAGCCGCTTTAACGGTGCTAAGTTGAATGATATGTTTGGGATAGCGTGGCGAAAACCGTATCGTAGCGCCCATGCCGTCAACGACATATTTGCCCAGACCGAGTGCAATATTAGCGATGCCGTCTTCGATTTTTTCACGACCGACGGGATAAAAGTTGAGCGACTTGGCGACACCGCTTAAAGCCGGATAATAACGGTCGTAATCGTCGCCTCCGTAGTGCCTGCCCGCTACTTCTTGCAACACTATCGCCATTTTTTCGCTTTCGATAAGATTACTCGTCGCTACCATATAGTTTTTACTTTCACGATAATAAACCGACGCATAGACGCCTTTGATAGCGGAAAGCACGGCTTGAAGCGTCAAGTCGATGTTGTGTTCGCAGTAAGGCGCCATATAGGTAGAATATACTCCTGCAAATGGCTGATAATGAGAATCTTCAAGCAGACTTGACGAGCGTACGGCAAGCGGGCTTTTCACTACTTCGATAAACGCTCTGACATCGTTGACGAGGCTGTCGGGCAGTTCGCCTATCAGAAAGGCTTGCAGCATGTCATCGTCGCTGATGTCGCTGAGAGCCGTTTTGTAGAGGTCGTTATGCTCCATAAAGCGGTCGAAAATATCGGTGCATAAGACAACCGTTTTTGGAATCGTAACGGGCATTTCGGGGTGGCGGATGTCGGGATTGCGTTTTAGCAGCGCGCCTATAAACGCCAGTCCGCGTCCTTTGCCTCCGAGCGACCCCTGTCCGATGCGGGCAAAATTGCTGAACGTATCGAAACGGTCTTTCTCAAATTCGGCAACGACGCCGGTGTTTTTCATCTTCCGATATTGTACTATGACGTCGGTAATAAAGTCTTTTGCCGACTGCATATCGCCGTTATACTCGCTGACATCCACCTGTTTGAGCAGTTTGGCCGGCGGAAAGAGCGCCCGCGAATATAGAAACCGTGAGAAATGGTTTTGACCGAGATGATATTTCAGCAAGTTGTCGGGGATGGAATTAATCTTGTTTTGCAGGTCTTTGAGATTGGTAATCCTTATTTCGTCGCCTTCGGGCAAAGTTATGACGAAGTCGCCGAAGCCGAACCGTTCCATAACATTACGTTGAAGGTCAAGGGGATACGTTTTTGCGTTTTTGTCGATAAAAGCGGCTCCGAGTTCGTCGGCGTATTTGGCGTTTGACGCTTCCGAAGATTCGAGTATCAAAGGTGTCGTAGGCGCTTGTTCACAGATATGTTTGCAAAAATTATAGCCCGCCAAAGGGTCTTTGACGCCTCCTCGCAGGAACGAAAAATCCGATACCACGCCCAACAGATAATCCTTGTAGTTATCATACATTGCCATCGCTTCCTCGTAGTTTTTGGCGAGAAGTATCTTCGGACGCCCGCGCATTCGGAGTGTGCGGTGATGCTCGTTGAGGGCTTCTTTGGCAAATTCGCGGCTCTGTTTCAGCACTATCTTGTAGAGATGGGGCAACTCTGCCGAGTAAAAACGTATCGAATCTTCAACAAGCAATATGACCTGAACTCCGGCGTTGCGGGTGTCGAAAGGCGCGTTCAGACTGTCTTCCACTATCTTGATGATAGCCAGCAGCAATTCCGCTTCACCAAGCCAACTGAACACGTAATCAATGGCGCTAAGGTCTTCATTTGCAATGCTTTTGGATACTTCCTTCGAAAACGGCGTCAGCACTACGATAGGTATTGTAGGGTATGCGCTTTTGATTTTTTTCGGCGTTCCGAATATGTCTTCATCAACCATGTTAGGCATGAAAATCACGAGTTCGAAACGGTTTTTTGCTAATTCGTTTAAAGCGCTTGCTTCGGTCGTAACCTGCCTGAAACGTGGCGGATAGCGTAGCGAAAGCGACATGTATTCGTTGAATATTTGCTCATCAACACGCCCGTCGTCTTCAAGCATAAACGAATCATATTTAGTAGCA
>JAITHS010000282.1 GCA_031279875.1 Tannerella sp. | reverse complement strand
TGACAAAAATGAAAAAATATATTTTATATGCGCTGCTATTGATTACTGCCGCGTGTGAAAAAGGTATCGATTCGGTCGAATATCCTTCTACCGTTTATCTCCCTAAATCGGGAATTGTTGACGTAGCGCCGCTGCTGGGCGAATCTGTTTATCAGATAAGCATCTACAAAGCCGGTATTAATCAGAACGAATCGGCTGTGGACGTCTATTTGCAAATCGATAAAGACTCTCTCGAACGGTATGTAGCAGCTAATGCCGAGCAGTTTGAACTGTTGCCGGAAAAATATTACGACATACCGACAACAAAAGTACGGCTTGAAGGCGAACGAACGACTATTAACATACGATTACTAAATATCGATGAGCGGTTTGTAAACCGTAATTATGTGCTTCCGATAAGCATTGAAGCCGTCAGTCCGTTAGTCAGCGTCGAACCGTCGAAGAAAGCCGTATTTCTTATCATGTCTGCTTTCAGAAACATATATGCCGGCGACTACAAAGTTAACGGCACCATTACCGATTCCGCTACGGGCGAAACAGTTACCAAAATAGACGAGAATGTGAGCGCAACGAGCGTTACGGCAAACAGCATCATCGTAAAAGGTGCCGAAAACAATATGAATCTGATGCTTACCGTCAAAGGCGACGGCTCCGTAAGCGTAGCAGGAGCGTCAGGCTCCGAAAATTACGAAATAACGGATATGTCAGGCTTCTCAAGCAAATATACCGGCGCTTTTGACCAACTATATCAACGGTCATGGGGCGTTTATGACGTTTATTATCAGTACAGTCTGAACAGCGCCGTGATGTATGTTCATACTCAATACAAATCATGGCACTAATAATCAATAATTTATGAGCAAAACTATGAATATCAAAATAATAGCAATATCAGGGCTTATTTTTAGCCTTACATGCTTGTCGTGCAGCGACGAAAGCGAAGCGCCCGCGCTACCTTCGACGAGTTTCATATATGCCACATTTGAAGACGGATCCGGTTTTTTCATCCCTGACAAACCGGCGCCTTACGACGAAACTATTACTATACCTGTTGATTATCACTATCCTTTGGAATCGGATAATCTCACCGATATGTCGCGTATGCGTATCCGCGCTTATGAACCTGTCGCAGTATCCGGCGCAAGCGGTGTTACAGACCTGACAAAACCTCAGCAAATAAGCATTACGACGGCAGACGGCGTTACGCGCTCTCATACTGTTGTAGGTAAAGTCAGAAAACTGTCGGAAGCAAAAATATTGTCATTCAAACTGCAATCGCCCGATGTGGAAGGCTGGATATTGAACGACAAAACAACCGTCGGAATTGTTGCCGGAAACATGGACGTATCGCATCGGCAGCCTCTCATAACCGTTTCGCCACATGCGACAATAAGCCCTGACCCATCACAGTATCAGGATTTTAGTAAACCGGTAACATATTCGGTAACGGCGGAAGACGGCACTCGCGTTGATTGGACTATTAAAGCAATCACCCCGCGCAAAGTACCGTCGGGCATTCGTAAAAACAGCGCCAAACTACTGTGGTACAAATCATTGGAAGAACTCGGACTTTACGGCAATATACCGCCTGTTACCGGCGACGCCCTTGCGCATTTGACGACATCTATCTCAGTATCAGGAGATTATCTGCTCGTCAATACCCGCACGCTTGCCGATAAGTATCTTAACCGTTTTGATGGCTCTATTGCGGGCGTTTTGCCGACAAGTGCCGAACATATCGGCAGTCTTAGAAACTTTTTCAGCGCTACCGACCAAGCCGGTAACATATTGATAACCAATCTTTCACCTAACGATAATGCAGGCATTATAGCCGGTACGCTTCGTATTTATAAATGGAAAAGTGTTAAAGACGCCGCTCCGGTTAAGTTTATCGAATGGAAACATGATTTCAGCGGATCACCTTCGATAGGCAGAAAGATGTCGATAACGGGAAGCATTGATAATGACGCACTTATCTTTGTTTGCGCCGGTAATACCAACGCTACAATATTAGTTTGGAAAGTTAAAGGCGGCGTTTTGCAGTCTCAAACACCGGAGAAAATTTCGTATCCGCTTACAGGTCAGCAAATAGCATGGTCTCAGACCTGTGACGTTCAAGCCGTATCGCCTGACGAGACCGCTAACTGGTTTATCTCCGGCTACGGCAGCATCGCCTCGCGCGACAACAGTACATTAGTATGCTACAACCCGCGCACTAATACCGTTATCGGCAATGTGCCGTTGTCGGCTTCGGGTTTCTGCACACCCGGCAGCATCGACTTCGCCAAGTTTAACAAAACATCCTATCTTGCAGCCATGACGCTTAATCCCGAAGTCGTTACCAATGGCATGGCGCTGTTATACAACGTAACAAAACCTGTCGCGCTATCTACTTTGCCTACCGACGCAGATTATGCTGACGTATGCGTTTTCAAATCAAGCATTATCGACTGTAACACGCTGTTTCTCAACGGCAACAAGACCGGCGATGTAGCTCTCAAAGTGTCGGACGACGGCTACAAAATGCACCTCTATTTTCTCGTAACAAATGCAGGTATAGCAGCATACGAGTTTGATTGTATTGATACTGAACATTTAATGGATTGATAATTATGAAATAATTGTTAATGCTTATGGAGAATAAAATGCTATATTTCAGAATTATACTGTCGATGCTTTTTGTCGGCAATAGTATCGCATGTTCCGGCGAAAACGCTCCTCTAACGGAGTTTATAATCAACGCCGAAGTTACTAATCGACAGGTCGTAAACGTAAAAGTAGATAATACGGCACGGTTGATTGACGTCGAACTTGCGCCAAACCAGTCACGCAATGACGTGGAAATCAGTCTTACGCTCAACAAAGGCGTCTCAATGGTGTCTCCCGCGACAACCAAATCGGCTTTCAACCTGCTGATGCCGGCCGACGTAGTAGTGGCTGCCAACGGTAAAAACGTTACTTTTACCGTCAACGCCACAAGCGCGACGACGGATGTCCCGCCCGACAAACTGTCGGACATAGCGCTTATCTATGACGGCGGCGCACACCGAACAGTAGTGTGGAACGAAGCCCATTTCGAGCCTTACGTGTTTTATAAAAACGACAATAATCAATATCAATGGTTGTTTGACGCTTTCCTCTTCCTCGAAATCCACGATGGTACGCACTCTTTCGCTACAGGATACCAGCCTACACCGGCACGTAAAATCGAATGGACAGGGCTTATAGACGGTTATCTGACCAAAGGCAAAGATATCATGGCTCTCGACGATTGCATTGATAATGCCAAACGCTTATGCTCAGGAACACCCCCAAAACGCAAAATCATCATTTCTTTGCCGGAACCTATTAAAAACCAGAAAGACTGGGGCGAAATAAACGGTAAAGCGATGGATTTTTCAAGCGATGCCGACCGTATCGCAGCATGTCAGTGGTATATCGACTATGTTACCGAACAAATCCGTAAAGCCGGACTGCGCAATATCGAACTGACCGGCTTCTACTGGCTTGCCGAAGAAGCCACTAACACCCGTACTATGGTCAAAACCGTTGCCGATTATATCCATAACAAGTATAAACTCAAATTTTACTGGATACCATATTTTAAATCAGACGGTTACGGTGAATGGGTAAGTCTGGGCTTCGATGAGGCTTTCCTGCAACCTAACTATTTTTTCAATCTTACAGTGCCGCTGTCGCGAATTGACGAGGCTTGCTCGTTAGCCCAAGAACGTGGTATGTCGATGGAAATGGAGTTTGACGAAAGGGCTGTCAACGATGATGCCTTTGCCCAACGAATGCACGAATATATCGACGGCTATGTAACACGCGGAGTGTTTACAAAACAGGATGTCGCTTATTATCAAGGCGGCGATGCGTGGTACAAACTCTCAAAAGGCAACGAGAACAATATTGCTCTCTATAGTAAACTTGCAGCAATAATTGCAGGGAGACATAATTGATGAGGGGACAAGGTTATGAGGGGACAAGGTTATGAGGGGACAAGGGGACGAGGCGTAAAATAATAATCGCTTATTTCCTGTTTTCGGCCACGAACCGCCACAGCGGTGCAAGCATCAAGGACTGAACTATTTCGTTATGATGCAGAAGATCAAGGACTTGCGCATAATCAAAAAGATGTACGGTAATCATTTCCGACGGTTCGAGGTGTTGTGTGTCGATTTTCGACACTCCACGTGC
>JAITHS010000127.1 GCA_031279875.1 Tannerella sp. | reverse complement strand
CGATTCATGACGACCCATTGGTCGTCCCAGAAGTCAAGGAACTCATTGTTAAGAACAGGAAAATAGACAGCAACAGTAGTTACAACCAGCGCAATTACCGCTTGTAACTTGCTGATTATCAGGGAGTTACCCCCCCCCCATGACATTTTGTCATGTCGCCCGACAAATTGTCAAAGCGAAACAGGGAATAAAATCTATTTGTAATCTCCTTTCTTTTTGTCATTTTAATTGTTAAAGCAATTATTTTTGCCGCAAAGATACGGACTTTTTTTTGATTAAAAAAATTTTTTTATATGTTATAAAACATGTTTTGTGTTTTTTAACCTTAAATCCGCAAATAATTAATGTCCGTCCAGAGACAAGATCGCCGGATTGCTTGTTCCTACCAATGACGGACGTAATCTCCAAACCGCTTGCAGGGTTTAAAACCACTGCAAGGGTTTTGGGTATCGTCATTACCTATCGTTTGGTGCTATCATTCCTGCTCGCAAGTACCTCAAACTTTTACAAAAATTGTTTCACTCTTTTCCGTAAATAAGTGCATCATTGAGCCTGATGACGGTATCTTTGCGGGGATTGAGCCATTTGAGGGTCAGTTTAAACTTGCGGTTTTTGAGTTCATAATTCCAAAATATTTCGTGGCGACGGTCGTGGAAATTTGCCGGAAGTTGAACCGTTTCGACAATTTTACCGTCGATAGATACCTGAACGAGAGCAACATACGTGTTGTCGGGAGATTGAACGCCACCTCTTATCACAATGCCGACGCCGGAGAATTTAAACTTGAAATCGTCTGTCAGATTTTTGTTTAAAGGTTGTCGTTTTAAGGGTTTGATGCCTTCAAAACTTTTCTCAAACCGCACTGTTTGAGGCTTTTGAACTTTTATTATTAAGGAATCGCCGTTTATAATGCCGCCGTGGAGTTGAATGTTATTAACTGCGTGATTATAACCGACTTGATATACTTCGTTGAGTGAATAGTCTGTGTATGAGAGTTTTGTATTTTCAATTTCATGGAGTTGCGTCAGATGGTATTCGGGAATGCCGGAGTAGCCTTTGATGACGCCCAGAATGCCGCCTGCCGACGACGGATTGCAGTCGGAATCCTGTCCTGCGCGTGTAGATATTTCGAGCGTTTTGTCGAAATCGCCGTTGCCGTAGAGCAGACCGAGAACGATGTAAGCGGCATTTATTGAAGCATCGATATTGAACGGCAGAAATACTCCGTCGGGGCATCCCGTTTCATTACTCCACGCTTTTTGACAGTCGTTCCATGATGCTTTCCAATCGTCGGGATATTTGTGCCATGAAGCGATAACGCTGTTGACAGTCTTGTAGAAGCGGCTTTGTTCGGGTATTGTTTTGAGGGCTTCGGTAACGATAAACGGAATATCATCGGAAGTAAAGGCGAGAGCGTACATGGCACCGACGTAAACGCCTCCATACCAGCCGTCTCCGTAGTTCATGATATGCCCGATACGGTCGGAGATAGCGGAAGCGGTGTTAGGCATAGCGGGAGACATGAGACCGGCAAAGTCGGATTCTATCTGATAATCAATATCATCGGCATGAGGATTATTGTGCCAGTGTCCCGAAGCGGGCGGCATAATGCCATGCAGAATGTTGTAACGTGCTGCTTGATTGGCATGCCAGAGGCTATAACCGGCATTGGCGAAGGCTACTGCAAAAGAATCGACCGGCGCATCAAAACCGAGCCTGTCGAGGATAGCAACAAACGTCAAATCCATGTAAATATCATCATTGTTGAAGTATTGCTTGATTTGTCCGTCTTTCATGGCAAGGTTTACGCTGTCGGGAATGATAATGCCGTTATAGCGAAACTCGGTTGGTCCGCCGTAGCAAACGCCGATGGTTTGACCTGCCCAGCCGCCTTTTATTTTGTCAAGTAAGACCGACTTTGATATTTTCAGTGTAGGTTTTACGGTTTGAGGTTGGGGTTGAGGTTGGGGTTTTGCCGTTTGTGTGCCTTGTTGTTGTTCTTGTTGTTCTTGGGTTTTGGGCGGGGAGGTTACTGTTACCATCATCGGCGCCCGTTTTTCTTTCGTTTGAGTAGCTTCGGCTATGAGGCTATCGAAGATACGTCCCATCTTACGGTCGTTTTTAAAAAGTGCTTCGGGGTGGAACTGAACACCTATGACCCAATATTTTTTATCAACATTTTCAATAGCCTCTATAACGCCGTCGGATGACTTGCCTGATACGCAGAAGCCGTCGGCAAGTTTCTTAATAGCCTGATGATGAGCGCTGTTGACTTCAAATATCTTCTCTTGCATTATCGAAGCAAACACTGTGCCGTCTTCAACGACTACCGAATGAGTAGCAATCGACAGTGGCTGTTTCTGACGATGCGCAACCGACTGATTATGATACTGTACGGGCAAATCCTGATAAAGCGAGCCGCCGAAAGCCACGTTTATAAGTTGCAGGCCTCGACATATCCCTAACACAGGAACTCTCTGACGTACAGCCAATTGAAGCAGTTTAATATCAAACTCGTCTCTTGGTGCGTTCACTTTACCGTTTTGGGGGATAGGCATTTCGTTGTAATATGCCGGATCAAAGTCTCCGCCACCGGTAAAGATAATGCCGTCGAGCGTTTTAAGCAGTTCTTCAAGCGACTTGTCGTCGGTCATAAGAGGCACGATAACAGGAATGCCACCGGCAGCCAGCACCGCATCGACGTAAGTACGCGGAACAGTGCTGACGCCCTCCTTGTAAGTATCCGAAATCCCTATCACAGGTTTCAACTGTGCCGTAACGATTATCGGCAATAAGAGGGTCAGAGACGTTAATAATAAGAGTAAACGCTTCACAGACAATTATTTAACAAAAAAAAACGCGAAACGCAAACTGCGAAACGCGATAACGAACTATAACAGTAGCCCGTAGGGGAATCGAACCCCTCTTTTGAGAATGAGAATCTCACGTCCTAACCGATAGACGAACAGGCCGTTAGTTAAACGGCGGCGTTTAACGAATTAACTTTTTTAGCTAATTTCGCTTTAAGGTTACCGGCTTTGTTTTTGTGTATAACGTTACGCTTGGCAAGTTTGTCAAGCATAGAGCAGACTATCGGAAACTGCGCTTTAACTTCGTCGCTATTGTTCGACAAACGAATCTTTTTCAAAGCGTTACGCATAGTCTTTGCTGCGTATCTGTTATGAATGGTACGAACTTTTGTTTGACGTACTCTTTTTAATGATGATTTGTGATTAGCCATCTGATTATATTTTTAAATTCTTTATTTGATTAGTAGCCCGTAGGGGAATCGAACCCCTCTTTCAAGAATGAAAATCTTGCGTCCTAGCCGATAGACGAACAGGCCTCAAAACGCTTTCACAGTGGGTTTTCGGAGTTCTCTAACTCCATTTTTACCGTTTAAGCGACCGCAAAGATACGGCTTTTTTTCGATATTTAAAAATTTTTCGGCAAAAAATTTTCCAAAATCGGATTTTTTTTTGTACTTTTGTGCGTAAATACTTGATTATGTTATATAAAACAAAAGGGGTTGTTTTGCATACCGTGCCATACAACGACAAGCAAATAATAGTCAGCATGTTTACGGAAGTTTTCGGGCGGGCGTCTTACATTATTATAAATAGTAAAGGCAAGCGTACAGGGGTATCACGTTCGCTTTTGGCGCCGCTGTCGATTCTTGACATGGAAGTTGATCATGCCAACAACCGTAACATCCATCATATCCGTGAGGCGAGGCTTTCAACGGCGACGCACTCCATAGCCTGTAATCCTGTTAAAAACGCCGTCGCCCTCTTTTTGTCGGAGACGCTTTACCGTCTGCTTAACGAGAAAGAACCTGATGCCGCTCTGTTTAATTTCCTTTGTAATTCAATACGTTACCTTGAGATAACGGAAACAGGCATTGCTAATTTTCACATTGCCTTTCTGTTTCAACTGTCCGATTATCTCGGCATTCATCCAAAGAGCGACACTTTTCGACAGAACAGATATTTCGACTTGCTCAACGGCGTTTTTACCGACGATATTCCTTCTCACTCTTTCATTCTCAACATCAATGAGAGCCGTGTATTCGGCAGTCTGTTGCGGATTAGTTACGAAAACATGGCGCTTTTCAGCTTTTCACGCGGCGAACGTACCGAAATCATCAGTCATATACTTGATTATTACCGTCTTCATATCTATAACTTCCCCGAAATACGTTCGCTCGCAGTGCTGCAAGAACTTTTCAACTGACAACCGATATACCGTTCCGAAATACCCTCATAAGCGTCTATACGTCGGTCTCGCAAAAACGGCCACCATCGCCGCACGGTTTCGGTACGCTTCAAATCTATCTCTACAACGGCGTTATCTTCCTTATCATCAGGCGCTTGATACAGTATTTCGCCTTGCTGACCGCAAACGAAACTGTGTCCCCAAAAGAAAACGCCGCCGGTTGAATCAGGTGCAGGCTCAAAACCAACCCGATTAACCGCAACAACAGGTATGCCGTTAGCAACGGCATGAGCGCGTTGAATTGTTTGCCACGCATCCTGCTGACGGTGCTGTTCTTCGTGGCTGTCGGCGGCATCCCAACCTATTGCGGTGGGATATATCAGTATTTCAGCGCCTTTAAGTGCCATGAGCCTCGCCGCTTCGGGAAACCACTGATCCCAGCAAACAAGCACCCCCAGCCGCCCGACGGAAGTGTTAAGAGGCTCAAAACCAATATCTCCGGGAGTAAAATAAAACTTTTCGTAATAAGCAGGGTCGTCGGGAATGTGCATCTTGCGATAGACGCCCGCAATCGACCCGTCGCGCTCAATAACGACGGCTGTGTTGTGATACAATCCGGCAGTCCGTTTCTCAAACATCGACGCCACAATAACGATGCCGTGCTTCCGAGCCAATGCCCCAAACCGCTCTGTGGTATTACCGGGAATCGTTTCTGCGAAATCAAAAGCCGCCACATCTTCACTCTGACAGAAATATGTCGTGTTATGAAGTTCCTGCAAGACAACTATTTGCGCTCCTTTCAAAGCACAGCAGGCAATCTCTGCTTCGAGTTTGCCGACATTGAGGTCAATGTCGGCAAAGTTGTGTTGTTGAATTAGTCCGATTTTCATAAATCAATTTTGCCGCAAAATTACTCATTTTAATTAAAAATATGTTGTATAACATATATTTTTTTTTCCTATTCACCACTTTTCGTTGTACCTTTGCGGTTCGTAATAGCATCTAAATTTAAAATAATTGTCTGAATATGAAACTATTTGAGAAAAATGGAAGGAATTATATCTTCCCTTTCATTCTGGTAACTTCACTATTTGCGTTGTGGGGATTTGCCAACGACATCACGAACCCAATGGTAGCGGCGTTCAAAAACATCTTATTGATCAGCAACTTTGAGAGTTCGTTAGTACAGTTTGCGTTCTACGGCGGCTATTGCTTTATGGCAATACCGGCGGCGCTTTTTATCCGCAAGTTCAACTACAAACAAGGCATCCTTGTTGGCTTGGGACTTTATTCTGTTGGCTGTTTGCTTTTTATCCCCGCCGGCAATGCGATGGCTTTTTGGGCGTTTCTGATAGCCTATTTCGTGATGACTTGCGGGCTGTCGTTTCTCGAAACGACGTCAAACCCTTACATACTGTCGTTAGGACCTGACGAAAGTTCAACGCGCCGCCTCAACTTTTCGCAGGCGTTTAATCCTATCGGTTCGTTGACGGGAATGCTTATTGCAAAGGAGTTTATCCTCGCCCGCCTTAATCCTGCTACCGAAGCCGGACGTCGTGAAATGACGCAAGCCGCTTTGAGGGAAGTTCAACAGCAAGACCTTAATACCGTAAGCGGCCCGTATCTGATGCTCGGTTTGGTGGTGTTGGGATTTTTTATTGTATTTCTCATCTCTCGTCTGCCGAAAATTGTTTCCGACGATGCGGGCAAGTATTCTATCGGTCAGACGGTACGTAATCTGTTGCAAAACAAGCGATACGTATGGTCGGTCGTAGCGCAAACGTTCTATGTCGGCGTACAGATAATGGTTTGGACGTTTATCATCCAATATGCCGAGCATGAATTAGGTATGCCCAAAGCGACGGCACAGGGTTTCAATATGGTAGCGATGGTGATATTTGTTTCAAGCCGTTTTATCTGCACCTTTTTGCTTAAATATTTCAAGCCAAGTATTCTGCTTATGACGCTTGCCGTTGCGGGCGGGCTGTTCGTATTAGGTGCAATATTCCTTCCTAACGGGAAATATGTCGAAGGGCAGTATTTCGCCGATTATTGGGGTTTGTACTGCATCGTTCTTGTGTCAGCCTGCATGTCGCTGATGTTTCCGACAATTTACGGCATAGCGCTAAAAGGCATGGGCGACGAAGCCAAATTAGCATCAGCCGGACTGATACTTGCTATCGGAGGCGGTTGCATCATGCCGCCTGCGCAGGGCTGGCTGATCGACGTTGCCAACGTGCGTATCTCGTTCGTTTTACCGTTTATTTGCTTCGCTGTGATAGCATATTACGCAATGTGGTGCCGAAAAGAAAATCTCCTAAAAATAAATAAATTATGAAAAAAATCAGTCTTATCATCATGGCGCTGATGCTTGCAGCGTCCGCATTTTCACAGAAATATCCGTATAACGGATTAGACAACAACATGGGGAACTTATTTCTCCTCTCAAATGCCAAAACCCGCTCTATCAGCCCCGAAAACTTTACAGGCGAGAAAGGCATGGGCGGTATGGCCGACCCCGTCGCTAACAAGGACAAACGTAATGTAGCCAACGCCGCACACGCCGCCCGCGACCTCGGTAAAGGCTGGAAAGTAAATCCTTACATACGCATCAATTCGGGCGAGACAATCACACTTGCCGAAATAGAAGGGCCGGGCGCTATCCAGCATATCTGGATGACACCAACGGGCAACTGGCGTTTCTCTATCATCCGTTTCTATTGGGACGACGAGAAAGAACCGTCTATCGAATGCCCTGTCGGCGACTTCTTCGGAATGGGATGGGGTGTTTATGCTCCTCTTGTTTCGTTGCCGGTATGCGTCAACCCCGGTAGCGCGTTCAACTGCTACTGGACGATGCCTTTCCGCAAAAAATGTAAAATAACAATGGAGAACATCAACGATGCCGATCTCATGACGCTCTACTATCAGATCGACTATACCCTGACGGACGTTCCTGCCGATGCCGCTTATCTTCATGCTCAATTCCGCCGTACAAAACATAACGAGACTTCCGACTATACTATCGTTGACAATATCAAAGGCAAAGGTCATTACGTCGGCGTTTACATGGCTTGGGGCGTACATAACACCGGTTGGTGGGGCGAAGGCGAAATCAAATTCTTCATGGACGGCGACGCCGAATACCCGACAATATGCGGCACGGGAACGGAAGATTATTTCTGCGGCTCATACAATTTCGACCGCGGCGGCAAATATCAGGAGTTCTGTACTCCGTATGCCGGTTTGTGTCAAGTTATCAGACCTGACGGCAATTATCAGTCGCAGCAACGTTTCGGTCTCTATCGCTGGCACATATCCGACCCTGTTCGCTTCGAAAAAGATTTGAAAGTAACAATGCAAGACCTCGGATGGCGTCGAGGCGGACGCTATCTGCCGCAAACATCGGACATCTCATCGACAGTATTTTGGTATCAAACCGAGCCGCACGCCAAATTTCCCAAACTGCCGGAGATTAATGAACTGGAAGTGAATT
>JAITHS010000053.1 GCA_031279875.1 Tannerella sp. | reverse complement strand
CTTGCGAGTCTGCCCCAAAAGAGAATATATTCATTATTCATTATTACAATACTTTTATCGGTCGTTCCAACTCCGATAAAGAAAAAAAGCAGCTATCGTGAGATACCTGCTTTTTTTTCTGATATTAAAATAAAATTTGTATCTTTGCGGTCATGTTTTTAAAAAATCTAATTAATTAACCGCATGAATTTAAAAAAATTAATTAACACAAAAAGTATTATTCTGATATTTATGCTGACATGCGCGGTTTGGGCTGCTTTCGGTCAGGAAAGGACTGCACGAAGTAACGATGTCGGGCGCAAAATACAAGTTACTGGCGTTGTTACCGACGAGACAGGCGAGACCGTACCCGGCGCAGCCGTAGTAGTGAAAGGTTCTACACGCGGCGTTACGACTGATGTGGACGGCACTTTTGCTATTGATGTTGCGCCTACCGATGTGCTTGATTTTTCGTATCTCGGCTACGAAATGCAAACAATCCCCGTCAATGCAAGGACGGTTATCAATGTCCGACTCGTACCGAAAAAGAACGAGTTGGACGAGGTAACGGTAGTAGCCTTTGCCAAGCAGAAGAAAGAAAGCGTTATTTCATCGATTTCGACCGTCAACGTCAAAGACCTGAAAATACCGTCGAGTAACCTTACTACGGCATTTGCCGGTCGTGTGGCGGGACTGATTTCGTATCAAACGAGCGGCGAGCCGGGTCAGGACAATGCCAACTTCTTCATTCGCGGTATCACTACTTTCGGAGCAGAAGCCAAGAAAGACCCGCTGATACTCATCGACGGTGTAGAACTGACTACCGACGATTTGGCACGCCTCAACACCGACGACATCGCATCGTTTTCAATCATGAAAGACGCCACAGCGACAGCGCTTTACGGAGCTCGCGGCGCTAATGGAGTTATTTACGTAACAACAAAAGAGGGACGGGAGGGGAAAGCACAAATCAACTTCCGGCTTGAAAGTTCGTTTTCCGGCGCTACACAGATGATTGACATTGCCGATCCTGTCATGTTTATGCGCCTTCACAACGAGGCTATCATAACTCGCGACCCTCAGGGCGGCTATGCCTATTCTCCCGAACAGATACGCATGACCGAAGAAGGTCGCTATCCCAACATTTATCCTGCTACCGACTGGTATGGCGAGATGTTCGACAAATACACCTTTAACCGGCGTGCAAATATGAGTATCAGCGGCGGCGGCACGGTAGCGCGCTATTACGTTGCCGTCAATGTAACGCAGGATAACGGCAATCTCAAAGTAGATAAACTCAACAACTTCAACACAAACGTAAATCTTACCAAATACGCCGTAAGGTCGAACGTAAACGTAAATGTGAGCAAGACGACGGAGATGATACTGCGGTTGAGTTCTACTTTCGACGAATATACCGGTCCGATTGACGGCGGCAGTGAGGTATATCGCAAAGTGATGCAGGCTAATCCTGTGTTGTTTAAGCCGTTCTACGAGCCGGATGATGAAAACAAAGCGTTAAAACGGGTCATGTTCGGTAACTACGGGCAAGGCAATTATCTCAATCCCTACGCCGATATGATGCGCGGATACAAGGATTACAGTACGAACATGACGCTGACACAGTTTGAAATAAAACAGAAATTAGACATGTTGACCGAAGGCTTGACGTTCAGAACAATGGTCAATATGAATCGTTACTCGTCGTTTTCGGTAACGCGCGCGTATCAACCGTTTTATTACAACATTGATTCCTACGACCTGCTCACGGATACTTATACTCTGTGGTGCCTCAACCCCGACGGCGGGCAGGATTATATTGATTACATTCCGGGTAACAGAGTGATAAACACTGTTTTCTATCTCGAATCGGCACTCGAATACAACAAGGCAATAAACGAAAAGCACAACCTCAACGGATTGCTTGTTTATATCATGCGTCAAGCAAAGGAAGGGCTGGCTAATAATCTGCAACTGTCGCTTCCCAACAGAAATATCGGGCTGTCGGGACGCTTGGCTTACAACTATGACACACGCTATTTCGCCGAATTTAACTTTGGTTACAACGGCTCGGAACGTTTCTCGAAGAAGCATCGCTGGGGCTTCTTCCCGTCGCTCGGTCTGGCATGGCTGTTGAGCAACGAGGCGTTTTTCGAGCCTTTTAAAACTTCCGTTCCGACGCTCAAACTTAAAGCTACATACGGTATTGCCGGCAATGACGCTATCGGCAGCAACAACGACAGGTTTTATTACCTTGCGGAAGTCAATATGGCGGCAAATAAACCGTCGTACTGGGGCGGAGCGTCAATGGCGGGGTGGTCGTCGATATCGGGAATAGACGTGAGCCGTTACGCAAACGACGCAATAAGCTGGGAAGTAGCCGACAAGATGAATTTAGGACTTGAATTTATCCTTAAAAACGGTTTGTCGGCAAACATTGACCTTTTTCGTGAAAAACGTACTAACATCCTGACCGACAGAGTAGTACCGGCAACGCTCGGCGTTCTTCCCGCTATCAAAGCCAATCTCGGAGTAGCAGAAGGCAAAGGTATAGACATCGAACTCAATTCCGAGAACAATATAAACAAAAATTTCTGGCTCGTCGGTCGCGGAACTTTCACTTATGCAACGAGTAAGGTTCTTAAATGGGAAGAGCCTGATTACAGCCTGACGCCGTGGCTGTCGAGAGTAGGGCATAAAATTAATCAGACTTACGGATATATCGCCGAACGTCTGTTTATAGACGAAGCTGAGGTCGCAAAGTCGCCGCGTCAGTTCGGCGAAGTGATGGGCGGCGACATCAAATATCACGACGTCAACGGCGACGGCAAAATATCCGAACTCGACAAAGTCGCTATCGGCTATCCGACAGTGCCGGAAATCAACTATGGCTTCGGTTTTACGGCCGGTTTCAAAGGCATTGACGCTTCATTCTTCTTTCAAGGCTCCGCACGACAATCTTTTTGGCTTGATACCTACCGTTTGATGCCTTTCGGCGACCCTGACGCCGGAGACGGCAAGATAGGACAAACCGTTGTAATCAGCGCTATTGCCGATGATTATTGGACGGAACACAACCGTAATCCGTATGCTTTCTGGCCAAGACTTTCAACATCAATAGTCAGTAACAATGCCCAAACAAGTTCATGGTTTATGCACGACGCCTCATTTCTTCGACTGAAAACCATAGAAGTAGGATATTCTTTGCCGACTGCTGTTGCCAACAAACTGTATATGAGTAATTTACGCCTCTATTTCAGCGGCACGAATTTGGCTTCTTTCAGCGCATTCAAGTTATGGGATCCGGAATTAGGCGGCAACGGTCTCGGATACCCACTCCAAAGAGTATTTAATTTCGGATTAAATCTTGGATTTTAACATAATGTTTACATAATGTTTACATATAATTTACATAATAATATTTACATATAATTTACATACAATGAAACAAAATAATACAACTATGCTAAAATTGTTTTTGTGGTGTCCGTTGACGTTAGTTTTATGGCTTGGCGGGCTGTCGTCGTGCAACTATCTTGATGTAGTGCCAGACCAGATACCGACCCTTGACAACGCTTTTTCAGACCGTAATACCACTCTGCGCTACCTCAGCAGTTGTTACTGGGCTTTACCGCGTAGCGGATGGAACGGCAATCCGGGATGGTTGGGGGCAATGGAGATGACGCTCAACCGTCAATCATCTAACACTCACGGCATTCAAATAGCGCTTGGTTCCGACAATGCTTCTCTGACATATTTTAATTACTGGAGCAACGACGTTCGCAGCAACAGCAGCAACGGAGATTGGCCTCGCTCACTCTACGCAGGCATAAGAGAGTGTAACACTCTTCTCGAAAATATTGACCGTGTGGGCGACATACCCGTCAACGAACGGCGTCGAATGGTAGCGGAAGCAAAAATGCTCAAAGCATACATGCACTTCTATCTTATCTGCATGTATGGTCCGATATGTCCTCTGCGCGTCAGTATGCCGGTAGGTGAAGACGTTGATGCGCCTTATCGCGAGAAAGTTGACGACTGCTTTCAATACGTCATCGACCTGATGAATGAAGTCATAGAGAGCGACGCCTTGCCTGCCGTTATCTCAAGCAAAAACACGGAATTGGGACGCTTCACGAAAGCAGCGGCACATACCTTTCTCGCCAAAGTGATGGTTTACAGAGCAAGTGCATTTTTCAACGGTAACACCAACTATAGCTCGTTTTTAGACCATCATGGAGAGCCGTTTTTTAACCAGACCTACGATCCCGCACGCTGGACACAGGCCGTCGATGCCTGCCGAAAGGCTCTTGCAGCCTGCTCGGAAGGCGAGATACATCTCTATAACACAAGCGATTACAGAGCAACGAATGCACTTTCCGACACTACTTTGAGACTGCAAACGCTTCGCAGCGCGCTATCCGAAACATGGTACACAAACCCCGAAATCATCTGGGGTAATTATTCATGGTCGATGGGCGACGTTGTGTGGGCGTGCATTCCGCGCCTCGAATCAAGTACGGCAAAAGCTTACGGGCAATTGTCGGTGCCTTTCGCTACCGTCGATTTGTTTTACTCCAATCATGGCGTTCCTATCGAAGAAGATACCGAATGGCTCGCCGACAATAAGAAGAAATACAACGAGCGCTTCGGAATACGTCGCGGCGACGCAAGCCATAAGTATTATATCGCAGAAGGCGAAAATACCGCCGCAATGAACTTCGACCGCGAGCCGCGCTTCTATTCTTCATTAGGCTTCGACAGAGGCAAATGGTATGGCAACTATTATCGTCAGTTGACCGATATTCAGTCGCCTGTCGTAAGATGTCGGTGGGGAGAATATTCTTCCGGCATCCTTCCCGACGGATATAACTGCACCGGTTATTATCCCAAAAAGTTGGCAAACCTGTCAACGGTCTATGAATCAGCCAATTCTATCATGTATGTGGAATATGCCGCCGATATGCGCTATTCCGACTTGCTGCTGCTATATGCCGAAGCGCTCAACGAGACAGCACCATCGGACAACGCCCGACCCGCAGCAGAAGTCTATAATATCATCGACGCTATTCGCGAGCGCGCCGGTCTGGAAGGTATCGAAAAAAGTTACCGCGACTATACTTTCAAACCGGACGCACCCGCTACCAAAGCAGGGATGAGAGATATCATCCGCAGAGAACGTAAAATAGAACTTGCGCTCGAAGGCCATTACTACTGGGATTGCCGACGCTGGAAGACGGCTTCGACCGAACTCAACCGTTCAATTCAGGGCTGGAATACTCTGCAAAGTTCTGATACCGAATACTATAAGCCTATTACTATTTATGAACAGCATTTCGTGCAACGTGACTACCTGTCGCCTATTCCGGAAAACGATTTTATTAAAAATCCGAGACTTATTCAGAACCCGGGATATTGACGGAGATTTGAAGATTTGAAGATTTGAAGATTTGAGAATTTGAATTTAACAACATTAATTATGACAAACATTATATTTTTGACCAGAACATTATGCTTCATTGCGGCGCTGCTGATAGTAGGTTGCAGCGCAGAAGAACGACATTTGCCGATAAGCTCCGACAATGGCAAACCGGCGCCCGTCTCAAACGCCTCCGCTACTGCCATACCCGGCGGAGCTATACTGTCGTATCGCATTCCCGATACCGACGATCTGCTTGCCGTCAAAGCCGTCTATACTGTCGGCAACGGCAAGCAACGAGAAGTCATGGCTTCGTATTTTATTGATACTCTGACTGTTGAAGGCTTTACCGACACCGGTCAACATGAAGCGATGCTTTATACCGTCAGCCGCTCGCAACAATTGTCCGAGCCTGTAACGGTATCTTTTACTCCGTTAGAATCGCCGCTGTCGAAAATCAAAAAAACAGTGCGAATATTTCCTGACTTCGGAGGAGCCACGTTTAAGTGGAAAAACGAAGACAGGGCGCTATTTGTTTTCGACCTCCTCGTTGAAGACGCTAACGGATATATGGTCTCGACAAAAGTGTTTCAAAACAAAGTTGATTCTATGGAATATACCGTCAGGGGCTATGAACCGACGCCTAAAAAGTTTGCCCTCAACATTACAGACCGGTGGGGTAACGAATCCGGCCTGATATACCCCGACGGCGGCTCTCTGACGCCCGTTCGAGAAGACAGGTTAGACAAGTCGGCAATGCGATTTATGCACCTCAACGGCGATTCGGGCTTCAATATCTGGGGAGGCATGGATATATTCATGATTGATGACGATTTGAACACTTTCGGACACTCAACTCCTTACGACTGGCCTCCGTATATCACTATTGATTTGGGACGTAAAGCCAAACTTAGCCGCATAGTCATCAATCAGCGTATGTTTCAAAACATGTACTACAACGGCGCTAACTGGTCGATTTTCGATGTTTACTGTTGTAATACCGACAATCGCCCCTCGCAATCGGTCGAAATGTCGGAATGGAATTACATTATGAACTGTAAGATTGAAAAACCGTCGGGCATGGCTCTCAACGAGTGTACAAACGAAGACTTGCGACAGGCACGTGCAGGCGACAGCTTCGCTTTCCCGCGCGAAATGCCGCCGGTCAGATATGTGCGCATCTGCGTTACTCAAACTTGGGGCTTTTTCAACTACTCGTTTAATTCCGAAGTATCGTTCTACGGCTCTTATGCCGATTAATATCAAATAATATCAAATTAATATGAAACCAATATTATTTTTTCCGGCAGCTATCTGCCTCTTTATAGTGTCCTTCTCGATAGGGTCTTGCGACAAAATGTCGGACGTTCACAAGGAATATATCCGCGACGGCGAGATTTTTTATCTTACCAATCCCGATTCGATAGTCTTTCTGTCGGATAATTACAGCGTTTTGATAAAAATGTGGATTTATAATGCTACTAACGTGAAGAATGTCAAGATAATATGGAATAACAATTCCGATTCTCTTACTGTGCCTGTATCGTTTTCTACCGGCAAAGATTCGGCTGACATATCCGTTACCGGATTAGAAGAGAAAAACTATAACTTTACCGTTTATATGGAAGACAATCTGGGTAATCGCTCAATACCGCTTAACGGCACATGCAGCCCTATTGGAGATATTTGGATCAGCACTATGACCGACCGCAGTATAAACCGTGTTTCGGTATATCCGACGCAAAATATTATCTACTGGGATGCTTCTCCCGAAAACGTTTACTGCTCCGAAATAGAATATGAAACAAAAACCGGTACTACCAAACTGTTGAAAATTATGCCGACAGAAACCGTTACTTATCTGACGGATGCAAAACCCTGTGTAAGAATCAAATATCGCAGCCTTTATGAGATTGCTTCCGGACATATAGTAAGCAACTGGAAATTGTTTAACCCGCGTATCAGAACATTGCAGATAGTAGGCGATGTTACAGGTTGGGGCTATGGATCAGGTACTTATGCCTGTGATTACGACGACGACAATCCTTACGTCTTTGTCTTTCCGCGCGTTCATCTGACCGGTACTATCTGGAAATTCGACTGGGATAACATGTGGGACTGGACAATCGGCCCCGTTCCGGTACGCAGTGAGATGAAAGACGCTCCGATTGTCTTCTGGTGGTATGGCGACCCGGAAAGAGGCGACTATGACCCGTTTTGGGAAGTGCCGTCAACGGCCGTCGGAGATTATCGCATAGTCGTAAACCTTAATACAATGTGGATTACTTTTCAAAAACTTGACTGACTGTGTTATAAAAAAAATGCTTACCTTTGCGGCGGTAATTTTTATACTTTATGGCACGGAAAATGAATGAAATAACGAATTATCAATACTGTAAAGTATTAATACTGTGTTTGTGCGCGTCATGTTCCACTACCGCCAATCTTCCGAAAGGTGAAATACTTTATACCGGAATTAAGGAAGTGAAATATCTTGACGAGGACAGCATAGATGTGGATGATAATCTGTATGACCTTGTAGAAGAGGCTTTTGCATGTCCGCCAAACAATGCCTTATCGGGCAGTTCGCGCGCTCGGACGCCTTTTGCCGTCGGTCTTTGGGTTTATAATGCTAATGTCAACAAAAACGGCAGTGTTAATAAACTGTTAATGAAGTGGTTGGCAAAGAATCCCGTACTGATTTCGACCGTCAATCCGACTTTGCGTACACGTATTGTTACGCATATTTTGCATGAAAACGGCTATCTGGCAGGTAAAGCCGATTACGTCATCATTCCGGATAAAAAAGACACGCTCAAAGCACGCATCCGTTATGAAGTAACTTTTAATCAGCCTTATCTTATCGATTCGATTGAATATCGCAGGATGCAAAACCGTAGTGACACACTGTTGCAATTACAAACTGCGGCGCGGCTGCTTCATCGCGGAGATATATTCTCTACTTCGCTGCTCGAAGCCGAACGCCAACGCATTGCCGACCTGATTCGTAATAACGGTTATTACTATTTTTTGCCTGAAAATATTGTATATCAGGCCGATTCGACGCTTTCCCCACAGCAGGTAAGTCTGAAAATCGGCCTTAAACAGGGCGTTTCGCGAAGTATCTTAAAGCCTTGGAAAATCGGTAACATAACGGTTGCCTTATACGGATACGATAACGAGACACCGACTGATACTATTAATTATCAGGACATTAATATATTGTATGAAGGCAAGTTGCGCATCAAGCCTAAAACTCTTTATGAGCAGTTTAAATTTCATTCCGGAGAATTATATTCGCTTGATAAACAAAGAAAAACACAAAATGCTATCAATCGCCTTGATATATTTCGTTATTCGGGCTTCGAATATACTCCAGCCGATACGGTCAATAACAACGACACGCTTAACGTGCTGATTAACACGGCATACAACTATCCGTATAATGTCTCTGCCGATTTGCGCGGAACGTATAACGACAACAATTTTGCCGGCCCCAAAACTTCATTAAGCCTTACGCAACGAAACGTTTTTAGAGGCGGAGAATCTCTAACAGCAACATTATTAGGCTCTTATGAGTTCTACACAGGCAAAGATTACCGCTCTAATACAGGATTGATAAACAATTACGAAATAGGCGTACTCGGCAGTCTTACTTTTCCGCGACTTGTGTTTCCCCGCAAAACGTCGGGCAATATTGATGCCTTTACGCGCATAGATTTGAGTGTCAGCAGTTTAAATCGCACAAAATATTATTCAATGCTTTCTTTCGGAGGCAAACTGACTTATGAATTTGTGCCTAATCCTATACGTCTTTATTCTTTCACGCCTTTAAGCCTTGTATTCAACAAATTACAGAGTACAACGGAGCGTTTCGACAGTATTATTGAGTATAATCCGTCGCTTTATCAAAGCATGCAAGACCGGTTTATCCCCTCGATGGAGTATTCTTACACGCTCAATAACACGCCTGTACGCACCGAACGAAGTAAAACTGTCTGGCGCATATCGATTTCGGAAGCAGGAAATCTTATTTCCGGAGCCTACGCGCTGTTTGGTCGCGGCTTCAAAGAGAAGAAGAAAATTCTCGGAAATACTTATTCGCAGTTTGTCAAAATTACTACCGAACTGCGTTATAATCACTATATTAGCCGTAATCATCGACTTGCAACACGAATTGGAGGAGGCATTATATACAGTTACGGCAATTCGACCGTATCGCCTTATAATGAGCGCTTTTACGTTGGCGGTGCAAACAGTATCCGCGCTTTCACGATACGAAGTCTCGGACCGGGACGATTTACCCCCAACCGCAATAATCCTTACGCATATATTGACCAAAACGGAGACTTTAAACTCGAAGGCAATGCCGAATACCGTTATAAACTTGTCGGCAACCTTCAAACGGCAGTCTTTCTTGACGCCGGTAACGTTTGGCTCTTGCGAGACGATCCTGCTCGACCGGACGGAATGTTTGTTTGGAAACATCTTTTCAACGACATAGCTCTCGGAACGGGCATCGGCTTACGTTATGATATGCAGATGCTCGTATTCCGGTTTGATGTAGGTTATGCGCTGCATTTTCCTTACGATACCGGTGTTAGCGGCTATTTTAACGCTCCGTCGTTACGCAACGCTCTGGGCTTTCATCTCGCTCTGGGATACCCGTTTTAGATAGTGGTTAGTTTTTAGTGATTAGTTATTAGTTAACCACTAACCACTAATCACTAATCACTAACCACTAAGCAAAAGTCCCTGCTATCAAGATAGATACGACGAGGGCGAGGATGGCGTAGAGTTCGGGGAACACAGCCATGACCATTGTGGCGGCAAAGACATTGTGTCCTGCGGCGGTAGCGGCTACGCCTTCGGCACATACTTTGCCTTGACGTATAGCCGAAAACATGCCGCCGAAGCCCATCAACAGACCGGCGCCGAAGATACCCGCCGCCGCGAGCCATTTGATGTCCGGCACGAGGTACTCCTGCACCATCATGTAGGCTACAAAGCCGTACAATCCTTGCGAACTCGGCAAGGCGCTCAACGCGATGTACGAGCCCATCTTTTCGGGCGCCTTTTTCATCGCCCCTATCACTGTGTTTCCGCAGATAGTCAAGCCAAATGCGCTTCCTATTCCGCTCAATCCGACCATGCAGGCTACGCCTACATACGCTAATACAATTGGTTCCATATTATTTAATTATAAATTGTTAAACTTTCCTAAACGGTGAGTAGTCGAGGCCTCCGCCTTCAAACTCTGCGTTTTTATAGTATTCCACATAGATAAGTCGCAGGGGGTGAACGAGCGAACTTATCAGACTCAAAGCGATGTTGAGCGCATGTCCGACGAGCAAAATCAGCAGCATCGGCAGCCAGCGCACGAACGGGTTCATCGTCGCCGTCATGTCTATCGCCATTGAGTTGAAGACACCGCCGAGCAGCGCGCCCGTCAGCCCGATAGCGTAGAGGCGGATGTACGACAGCACATCGCCGACGAGACCCGAAACGGTATTGTAAGCCGCCCAAATCCCCGAACCGAGGTTTACGAACGGTTTCTTACCGGGAGTGTTATAAAACAGCATGACAAGCGCACAAAGTCCTGCCACGCCGTACATGGCATACTCTAACAGCTTGTGTATCTGTATTTTCATCATCGGTAGAACAAGAATAACCGCTACTGCGAGGATAAAAAATATCCATGCAAAAGCCGCGAGACTGTATTTCAAGCCGCGTTGGATTTTGAGTTTGACGGCGGCCACAAATTTACCGTAAAGAACGTGAAAAAAACCGATGACAAGCGATATAATCATCAGATTATCAGATGTTATAAAATAGTTTTTGACGCTTGACATAGATTCTATCTCAATAAGCGAGAAGCCGAAAAACGATCCTGTCAGGATGCCGACAATGGTTGTAGTGATGCCAAAAAAGAGCAACAGGGTCAGAATAGGTTTCACGCTGTCGCTTACTTTACGTTTGAGCAGCAACGCCGTTGCGACGAGCAGCAATCCGTATCCGCCGTCGCCGAGACACAGCCCGAAAAAGAGCATAAAGAACGGCGCAAAAAGCGGTGTAGGGTCAAGTTCGCCATAGTTGGGAAGCGAGTAAAGTTTGGTTATCGGCTCGAAAAGTCGCGTGAAACGGTTGTTTTTCAGCTTTATAGGGATAGTGTCATCGTCGGTAATCTCCTGTTTTTTGCAATAGAACCCTTTTTTTGACACTTCTTTTTCCATCTCAAGAGATTCGACGGCGGGTATCCATCCTTCGAGAAACATCAGTTTATCAGCCGCTTCATGGCTTGTTTGAAGCACGACGTTGTTCCATGCAAGGTGATTTTCGATGTCTTTGCGCATGTCTTTTAATGTATCAAGATGCTCGTCGGCTATCGCTTGCAACTGATATTCGGCCTGTTTGATTTCCGTTTGCAGAGATTCGATTTTAGCAGTCAGTTGGCTGTAATCTTTTAATGACATGCGGACGAGTTCGGCGCTACCGGTATTTATGTCGCCGGTTTTTGTTATTGAAATAAAATATACTGTCGCCTGTATCTTATTGATAATAAACACATTACTGCTTTCGGCATATTCTTTTGCAAATTCAGTGTCACGGCAAGTATAAAACTTCACATCGTATCCTGCTTCGCGAAGGCGGGTAATATTTTCGTACTTAAAGTTGCCCCAAACAGCCATCTGTTCGCGTTCTTTTTCTAATGTTGCCGTTTCCGATTGCGCCTTTGCGATAGTTTCCCGAAAGCGCTCAACAACAGATTCTATGTTGGAAAAAGTCAACTGTTCAACTGTTGAACGGCGCAATGATTTTTCGTCATTTTGAGAAACGAATTTATTCAGAAACTCTATCGTTCCCTTAATACGTTTTTCTTCTGCCGTAAGTTGCCGAATAACGTCATTATCCGCAACGGGACGTATGCTTTTAACATGCACCACTCCCAACGACCGCAGATGCAACAGAAAGTCCTTATAATCACGGTGATATACTAAAAAAGCATATTTGTTCATTTTTACTATCATGCTGCTTCCTCCTCTTCTTTTAGGCTGCGTTTCAACTGATTAGCCCTCATTATTTTTTGCGACGACTTGGAGAGGCTTTCTTCGTCTTCCATGAAGCGTTTGATTTTCAGTATTGCTTCCTTGTAGCCCGGTATCTGCACTTTTTCAAACAGATTGAGTTTTTGTGTTGTTTTGCGGCGGGCGCGTTCCAGCATGTTGAGTTTCAATCCGGTAAATTCTGCTTCTATACCGGTGTGAGCCAGCGTTTTAAGGATATTGATACCGTCGCAAAACCACGACGGCGAGTTGAACAGGCTGAACTTTCGCTGCGAAAACTTCACATCGTCAAGCACCGGTATCACTACTCCCGCAATCTTGCGCGACGACAATGCCACATCGCTGACGGCAATCAAAGTATGGTCGAACTCCGACCACAGCGCCGACATGTACTCATAACTGCGGATTTCGTTTTCAAGCCGCGTTTCGAGCGCCGTCATCTCGTCTCTCGTCCGCTTCACTTCGAGCCGCAAGGCACTTTCCTTGCTCTTAATCGTCGGCAAAGCCCGCTCACGTATTTTCAGTTGCTTTTCAAGCCCCTGTAACGCCGTCTTATTGTATTGAAACTTAATCATTTGCTATTAAATTAACCACTAACCCAATACTTATCTACTAATCCCTGTTTGATATTAACTTCCGCTTGAGTGAAATGTTTGGCAAACAGTTGCCATGCCACGTCGAGCATCTCTGTTGTGTCGAGATTGACGTCTATTGCGAGCAGTTTGGCAGAGTAGTCGCGTGCAAAGGCGAGGGTACGGTTGTCGTAGTCGGTCAGGTCGAAACCGTTTTCCATCTTTGTTTTGGCGTCGGCGGCGTCGGCGTAGAGGCGCACAGCGGCGTTCATCACTTGCGGATGGTCTTCGCGTGTTTTTTTGCCGACAACCAACTGTTTAAGTCGCGACAAAGAGCGGAACGGGTCAACAATAACCTTACCTACATCGCTGTCGCGGCGCAGATATAACTGACCTTCGGTGATATATCCTGTGTTGTCGGGAACGGCATGAGTGATGTCTCCACCCGAAAGCGTCGTAACGGCGATAATCGTAATTGAGCCTCCGTCAGGGAATTGCACTGCTTTTTCGTAAATTTTCGCCAAATCGGAATATAGCGAACCGGGCATCGAATCTTTCGACGGTATCTGGTCCATGCGGTTTGACACAATCGCCAGAGCATCGGCATAATTTGTCATATCCGTCAGTAAGACAAGCACTTTCTCATGTTTTTCGACGGCAAAATATTCCGCCGCCGTCAGCGCCATGTCAGGCACCAAAATACGCTCTACGGACGGGTCTTCGGTAGTATTAATGAAACTCACTATACGGTCGAGAGCGCCGGCGTTACTGAAAGTATTCTTGAAAAAGAGATAATCGTCGTTGGTCATACCCATTCCGCCGAGTATAATCTTGTCAGACTTCGCACGCAGAGCCACGAGCGCCATGACCTGATTGAACGGCTGGTCGGGGTCGGCAAAAAACGGTATCTTCTGACCTGTAACGAGCGTGTTGTTGAGGTCAATTCCCGCTATTCCGGTGGCTATCAGTTCGGAAGGCTGACGGCGACGTACCGGATTAACCGACGGCCCGCCGATTTCCGTTTCGCGACCTTCGGGAACAGGCCCGCCATCGACAGGCTCGCCGTAAGCGTTGAAAAACCGCCCTGCCAATTGGTCGCCCACTTTCAGGGACGGCGCTTTGCCCATGAACACCACCTCAGCGTTTGTGCGGATGCCTTCGGTGCCTGAAAAGACCTGTAACGTAACCTCGTCGCCGACGATTTTCACCACCTGCGCAAGTTTGCCGTCAACCGACGCTAATTCGTCGTATCCTACTCCCGTAGCCTTCAACGAGCATGTAGCCTTCGTGATGCTCGTTATCTTTGTAAATATCTTCTGAAATGCTTTTGTTGCCATTTGCTGTATTTTTTGCGCTGCAAAGGTACGATTTTTTTTTTGCTTTTTCAAAAACAAAAAAAAAAATCGTACCTTTGCAGCCCGAAATGCTTTTTTTCGGGGATGATAATCCATCGCATAGACAAATATTAATAAACTGATAATAAGATTTTTATGACAACAAAAAAGAAATTTTTAACTTGTGACGGTAATCAGGCGGCGGCGCACATCGCTTATATGTTATCCGAAACAGCCTCAATTTACCCTATCACACCGAGTTCCACGATGGCTGAATACGTGGACGAATGGGCGGCAGCAGGTCGAAAAAATATTTTCGGCGAAACCGTACGGGTTGACGAAATGCAATCCGAAGCAGGCGCAGCAGGCGCTATGCACGGCGCATTACAGGCAGGAACGCTCTCGACAACTTTCACGGCGTCGCAAGGGCTGCTGCTAATGATTCCTAATATGTATAAAGTAGCCGGCGAGCTGTTGCCGGGCGTCTATCATGTTTCGGCACGCGCTATTGCAAGCCATGCACTGTCGATTTTCGGCGACCATCAAGACGTGATGGCAGTTCGCCAAACAGGTTGCGCAATGTTTGCCACCGGCTCTGTACAGGAAGTTATGGACTTGGCTGCTGTGGCACATCTTGCCGCTATCAAGTCGCGTGTGCCTTTCGTACATTTCTTCGACGGCTTCCGCACCTCACACGAGATACAGAAAATCGAAGCCCTCGAAAATGAAGATTTAGCCCCGCTTATTGACCGCAAAGCGCTTGCCGAATTCCGCGCCCGCGCACTTAATCCCGACAATCCCGTTGCTCGCGGAACGGCTCAAAATCCCGACATCTACTTCCAAGCCCGCGAAGCATCGAATGTATATTACGACAAAGTTGTTGATATTGTAGAAGATTACGTAAACCGGCTTTCGGAACTGACAGGACGCAAATATCAACTCTTTGACTATTACGGATCTCCCGATGCCGAGCGAGTTATAATCGCTATGGGCAGCGTTACGGAAGCGATACGCGAAACGATTGATTATCTGACCGCTAAAGGCGAAAAAGTCGGTTTGGTAGCAGTACATTTGTATCGTCCGTTTTCGGCGAAACACTTCCTTGCGGCAGTTCCGAAAACGGCTAAACGCATTGCCGTTTTGGACAGAACAAAAGAGCCGGGCGCACTTGGAGAACCACTCTATTTAGACGTGAAAGATTGTTTTTACGGCACTGAAAACCGCCCTGTAATAGTGGGCGGTCGCTACGGACTTTCGTCCAAAGACACTACTCCGGCGCAGATTCTTTCGGTTTATGAAAATCTTGCCCTGCCGACGCCGAAAAACGGCTTCACAATCGGCATTGTAGATGATGTAACATTCACTTCGCTGCCCCAAAAAGACGAAATATCACTCGACGGCGGCGTTTATGAAGCCAAATTCTACGGACTTGGCGCCGACGGTACCGTTGGAGCTAACAAAAACTCTATCAAGATTATAGGAGACAATACCGATAAATACTGTCAGGCATATTTTGCTTACGACTCCAAAAAATCGGGCGGATTTACGGCTTCGCATCTCCGTTTCGGCGACAAACCGATTCGCTCTACTTATCTCGTTAATACTCCCGACTTTGTGGCTTGCCACGTACAGGCATATTTGCGGCTGTATGACGTCACAAAAGGATTGAAGAAAAACGGAACATTCCTTTTGAATACCGTTTGGAACGAAGAAGAAGTGAAGAAAAATCTTCCCGATAATGTGAAAGCATATTTAGCGAAAAATAATATTAAATTCTTCATTATCAACGCAACAGGCATTGCCGAAGAAATAGGACTCGGCAATCGCACGAACACGATTTTGCAATCGGCATTTTTCAAAATCACAGGCGTTGTGCCTTACGAACTCGCCGTTGAGCAAATGAAATATCTGATTAAAAAATCATACGGCAAAAAAGGCGACGACATTGTGAACAAAAACAACGCCGCAGTGGATAGAGGCGCTGATTACAAGCAAGTTGACGTTCCTGCCGAATGGATAAACATACAAACCGAAGGATTTGTATCTTCCGGCGTTGCCGATGCTCCCGAATTTGTGAAAAAAACCGTGTTCCCCATCAACGCACAAACCGGCGACGACTTGCCCGTTTCGACCTTTACAGGACGCGAAGACGGCACTTGGATGCAAGGAACGGCCGCTTACGAAAAACGCGGCGTAGCATCACACGTACCCGTTTGGACGGCTGAAAACTGTATCCAGTGCAATCAATGTTCGTTTGTTTGCCCTCACGCCGCCATTCGACCGTTCCTTTTGAACGCCGAAGAAAAGGCAAAAGCCCCAGCCGAATACAAGACAATCGGCGCTATTCCGGCAAAAACGTTCGAAGGATTGCAGTTCCGCGTACAAGTCAATGTGTTAGACTGTCTCGGATGCGATAACTGTGCCGTTGTATGCCCCGGCAACAAGAACGGTAAAGCATTGGCTATGACGGAAATAGGACAGCAATTTGACGAACAGCAGAATTGGGATTTCTCTGTTCGCGAAGTGTCATCGAAACAGCATCTTGTTGATATCCAATCGAATGTGAAAAATTCACAGTTGGCAACACCGCTGTTTGAATTTTCGGGCGCATGCTCCGGTTGCGGCGAAACTCCTTATGTTAAGTTAGTTAGCCAATTATTCGGCGACCGTCAGATGATTGCCAATGCAACGGGCTGTACATCAATCTATTCCGGCTCCGCGCCTTCTACTCCTTATACTAAAAATGCCGCAGGACACGGACCGGCTTGGGCAAACTCTCTTTTTGAAGACAATGCCGAATACGGACTCGGAATGCAGATTGCAACGGAAAAAATGCGCGAGCGGGTTGTGGCTAAAACAAAAGCGCTGATGGACATACCCTGGACAAATGCAAAAATCAAAGAGGCAGCGCAGCATTGGCTTGATAATATGAACGATACGACCGAAGTTGGCAGAAAAGCCGCCGACGACTACGCTGCGATTCTCGAATGGGGCATCGCAACGATAGATGAATTAGTTCGTCATTTTGCCGAAACAGGCTGCGGAAACGACTTGAATATAAAGATATTAGACGACATTTTAGAACTGAAACACTATTTCATCAAACGTTCGCAGTGGATAATCGGCGGCGACGGATGGGCTTACGACATCGGTTTCGGCGGGCTTGACCACGTACTCGCGTCGGGATGTAACGTCAATGTGTTAGTCGTTGATACGGAAGTGTATTCAAACACCGGCGGACAATCGTCGAAATCAACTCCTGTCGGCGCGGTAGCCAAATTTGCCGCCGCCGGTAAACGCATCCGCAAAAAAGACCTCGGAATGATTGCCGCGACCTACGGATACGTCTATGTAGCGCAAATCGCAATGGGAGCAAATCAGGCACAAACGCTCAAAGCCATCCGCGAAGCGGAAAGTTACGACGGCCCGTCGCTCATCATCGCCTATTCACCATGTATCGCTCACGGTTTGAAGCACGGAATGGGACACGCTCAATCGGAACAGAAAGCCGCCGTAGAATGTGGCTACTGGCATCT
>JAITHS010000021.1 GCA_031279875.1 Tannerella sp. | reverse complement strand
CCCGTTCTATTTTGTGAACAAAATTTATAGGGAACAAGGGGACGAGGAGGATTAACGGTTAGTGATTAGTGATTAGTGGTTAACGAATGCCCTGTACGTCATGGCTTCGGGCTATCGCACTATCAATGATGTACAGGGCATTCGTCATTGCGAGGTACGAAGCAATCCAGAAGGAATGGCACGCTGGATTGCTTCGTACCTCGCAATGACGTGGTACCGTCTGCCTTCTGCCTTCTGCTTTCTGCCAACCGCTTGCAGGGTTTGAAACCGCTGCAAGGGTTGGGGCAGGTGCGGGTTTTCAGGACGTCGGGCGGATGTCGGTAATCTCTTTCGCTACTTGCCAGTCAACCATGCCCGGTTTCCACATATAGGAATCAAGCGTGATGGTGCCGGATTGAATCATTGCTTTGATTTCACCAAGCGAAAAGGGACCTCGCTGCTGGCCGTCGATAATAGCGTGAATATATTTGGGAGGCGCCGTAAACTGGTCGTTATTGAACGCTCTTGTCATATTCTTACTCGTTTCGTTCATCGCATTAGCGAAAAGAGAGGCCATTGATAATCCCATCGCCATCTCTACCATGTTGTTTATTGATAAATTATTTTCCATATATTTTGTTTTTAGTGATACATTAAAAAGGAGCAGGCGGCGGAGCCACAGGAGCCACAGGAGGCGGTGGCGGCGGTGGTGGCGGCGGCGCAGGCGGTGGGAATAATACGTTCACTTCCGGCACACCGGCGGCAGGCGCCCAGCCACCCATACCGGCTTTCCAGACATACGTTTGAGGCGTCAAATGTCCGGCTGATATCATCAAGCGCAGTTGTTCCAACGTATAAGGCCCCGACTGTGCGCCGTTGGACGACAGATGCCACGAAGCCACTACCGCTGCCGGTGGTGTAGGAGGTTGCGGCTGATTAAGACCTTGGTGCATATTGCCGAGCATACCTGCCATTTGGTTGCCGACGGCGCCGCCCAGCATCATACCCGTCATCATGGCAGCGGGATTCATCCCGCCGCCTCCGCCACCACCCATACTTGAACCCGGATTGCTGCCGAGCTGTCCGATACTTGCGGCGGCGATTTTGCCCACTTCGCCCTGTACGTCGGTTTGGTGTGCAGCCAAGTTGCCCGATTCGGATTGCAGGCGTTGTTGCCTTTGCGCTTCTTCGCGCATGACGCTCAAACTTCCTTCCAGATGGGCGGCATTTATTGCCTGCAAATCCGTCAGATTTTGGATATGTAGCGCGTTCTCGGCACGGCGAAAATCTGTTTGCAAATCGGAAGTTACGGCTTGCCATTTGCGGAAATCTTCGCTTTCTCTGTCGAGTTTTATCTCCGACAAATCCACACGTTTGATCGTAACGCCGAAGTCTTCGTTCAGCGCCTTTTTCAGTTTTCGCTCTACCAGTTCGTTGATAGCTTCCAGACCGCGTTCAATCTGAACTAACGGCATTTGAAGCTGTGCGGGTGCATTGCTGACGGTTCCTTTAACATATCTTATTACGGCGTCTCTGATACCGACCGAAAATTCATCCAGGTCGAAACCAATCATGCGATTTAGTTTGATAAAATTCCGATAATCCGTAATATGAAACGTAATTGAACCTTTTACGGTAACGGGAACCGTATAATCCATCGCCCGAAAGTCGGCAACACCAAAGCCTTCCCATATCTTGAACGGCAGCCTGATATTTCCTGCCATGTTGATGAAATAGATTTCGGCCTGAAAAGGCGAAGCGCCTCCGAAAGCAAGTCCGACAATGCTTGTCAGAACGGGGAAGTTGGCCGTTTTAATCGTTTCATCATAAGGCCCTTCGACATAATCCTGCATGGCACCGCTTTTTTGGCGATACACAAACACTGCCACTTCGCCGTCTTTGACACGCAATTGGCTGCCGTAACGAATGGCATTCTCTTTGCGGCTTTGAACACCGCCCGGAGACCATTTCCATATCAGATAATCTTTCTCGTCGCAGCGGATTACATCCATTAATCCGCCTTCTTTTTTACTGTTAAATAATCCCATATTTTATCATTTTATAAGTTGTTTTAATTTCTCCTTATCCGAAGGGTAGCGCAGCGCAGAGCATTGCTCGATGAACGCTGCCGCTTCCGACTTTTTTGATTTTTCCAACAGGCTGTTTACTATTAGCATAGCTTTTTCGTAATCGCCCCTTTTACCCATATCCTGTGTAAGGAAGATACGGATAGCATCGTCGTAATTATTGTCTTTCAGACTTGCTTCAACCTGTGTCAACGACCGGTTTTGCTCTTCGTCGAGAACATATTTCATAAAATCGTACTGTATATAACCGGTTACAAGAACGAAAGCCGCAATGATGAACCATCCGATAAGATACTGACGCAAGTTGTTCTTTCGACGCCGGTTATTCGCGTTGTCTTTTAATTCCGACATGAGGTTTACGTGTTGGCTGACAGACCTGTCTTTTCCGTAATAGGAAAGGCACTGTCGTTCAAGCGTCTCTAACTCTGCCATAGCGAGTTTACAATGAAGGCCGGCTTTTGCTGCTTTCGTCTTTCCCCGCAACTGCTTTATAAGCGAAAAGCAGAAAAGGCCAAACAACAGCAATGCCATGATAAGGACAAACAGACTTACGAAAACAATACCCATCACGACAAACTGAATTGTCAGAGCGATATAAACAACCCACATCAGGCTGTTTAGCACATTGCCGAGTGTCAGTTGTTTTTTGTTCAATGTCTGAGTATGAAATTCCATCTGCCGGATCATGTCATCCGGATTTGTATGATGCGAGTTTTCGCTTGCTTCAATATATCCGCATAGAGGGCATATTTTAGACAGTGCAGGCATCGGTTCTTTGCATTGAGGACATATATTGCTCATCGTCGGCCGAATTTTGATTTAAACCATATATTGACCCTCTGTATTATGGTCGGCTGCTGATTACGCGCCTGTGCCACGCCTATATCACGTGCCGCATCAATAGATTTGGCAGTAAGCATTACTTTGTCGTCGTGGATACGGAGCGCCGTTTCCTGCTTCTCTTTATGGATTGCCATTTGGCGGGATAAGGCGGCTCTTTCACGCGCTTCGATAGTGTTTTGAACCTGCGTGATGAGTTTGGAGGCTTCGCCGAACCGTTCGCTGAGAGGCTCCACTTGCACAAGTAAGTCTATCGCATCGGAATATTGTTTGAGGGTGATATGTCCTCTGGCTTCGTTCATCAGGCGGTCGGCTTCGCTGTTGTAGCGTTGCCTGCAAATGGAAACGACAATATCTCCTACTGCTTGATAGCCTTCTATCCCTGCGGGAATGGAGGCAAGTCGCGACAGCGCTTCGTCGTACTTCTTCTGTGCGGCAAGTCCTTTCGCTTCGCCGATTATAGCCGTAAGATGCGTCCGGTAATAGTCGATAATCTTTCGCTTGGCGGCTTCTACAAACGCACGTGCTTCCGACGAACGAGGATTGACCTTGTTGATAGCTTGTATGTAAGCCTTGTTTTCCTGCTTCTCGACCACTTTCTCCGTAAAACTTATTTCGTTGAAGATTACGCCTTCAATGGGATCGACCACAAAAAACGAAATGTCTATTTCCATAGCATACATCGGCGGCGCTGTCGGCGTAACGGTTTTGGAGAGTAAGGTGATGTTGGGAACAAGCACAAACCGTTCGGTTACTTCGGCTATACCGTTCATGGTAAGGATCTGGCGCGTTTTCTTGTCAAGCACGCTTTTTACCGACGGATGAAAGTCAAGCTCATCACTTATGACGGGCGTTATGCCTATCATGTCTTTCTGATGAGACGGTTGAGCCTTGCCGGTGCCGCTAAACAGCAACAGCGCTCCGATTGTGAGTATTAAAATTTTTTTCATATTATTTTTCTCCTATAACTAATTGTGCCTGTCCCAGACCTTTCATCATCAGTTTGGCTTCGATAGCATACTTGCTTTTGAGCATTTTCTGCAATCCCGATGCCCAGTTGCGGGCGTCAATCGGTCGCTCTCTTTCGTCAAAAAAAGGGATGTGTACCTGTTCAAACTCCATCATATTTGCGGTTGCATTGCCTGTTAAATACCGGCGTTCTACCGTATTGTCGGAAATCCAGTCTTCAATGATTTCTCCCAATTCCTTTCCGTCATATTCGGTCTCCAAATCGCCGTCGAAAGATCCCCATACTTTGACACGCAGCGCTATTTCGCGCCCGTTGAGTTGCAAATCAATAAAATGCTTCTCAAACTGGTCATAAAATAAGGGTACGTGTTCTTGCAAAACATCTTCTATTAATACCGGAAATTCGGCAGCGAAGGATGGGTTTCCGGTGCCGGAACTTCCGGCAATCTGCTTTTTAGAGTAGGAGTCGAGTCCCTGAAGGTTGTAAGTGATAGACCTTTCGGGACCTTTCTTGTGAATGGTCCATGTCAACTGCATTATAATGTCTGCTCTTGCCGTCTGCATAAGTTTATCAAAATTTGTTTCAATCATTTCCGAGCCGCTTTTACTTGTAAGCATGGCGTCTTCTGCCTCCTGATTTTTCAATGCCTTTAGCACCGATTCCAGATTTTTCAGCTGAAATCCGAAGTCATACATCAGTTCGTTGATTTTACTGATTGCAAAAAGTAGATCGGCATTTTCCTGCAAAGCTCTCTGGTAGTCGGGCTGTTTTTCCATGCTACCCATATTGTCAACCTCTGTGACATAACCGTATTGAATACACCAATTATCACTTGGCATAACCATAACAGTTGGTTTTTTCTGTCTTGGCTGCGAAAAAACGTCCGTATTCCATCCGAAAATGATTGTAAGTATCAAAATAAAAATTTCTTTTTTCATTGTTTTATCGTTTTAGTATTCCGTCTTTTATTAATCTTTCTTTCAGTTTAGCCCGTTCCACGCGCACTACGACGCCCATTGTAATGCTTTTGCGGGCGGCTTTTATTTCGCGGTCTTCACGGCTGCGTTCGTCTTTGAGCGAAACGTAGCGACCGAATAAACCGCGGTCGGCAAAAAATTTGTTGAAATAATCGCCGTATTTAGTGCGCGCATTAGGTTCGTTTACCAGCGGCGGTTGATGACAGTCGCCTTTTCCTTCGACAATTCCTTTAAAAAGGACGTCGTTGACGGCGTTTTTACGTGCCTGTTCGCCGGCGTCGAAGCGGTCGCGTCCGTTACCCCATGCCAACACCGTAACCGAGCCGTCTAATTCGGAGCCGAGACATTCGGTTTTGTAGGTGTAATAACCGGCAATACCTTTTGGTTCGGCACAGCCGGAAACAGCGGCAAGAGTAATGGCCACGACCGCTACTATCGGGAAATATATTATCCTTTTCATCAGAATCTGTCGCTTAAACGTTGAATAACTCCGGCATCTTCCAAGTCTTTGCGCAGTAGATCCACATTGACCGAAACGACTACGCCTATCTTGTATTCCTTGCCGACTTTAAGCCGGTCTTTCGGAGATATACTGCCGTCGTTGGTAATGTTTACGAATTTCATGTATTTGCCGCCGTCGGCGAAAAATTCTTTGAAAAACTCCTTTTTCTCTTCCTCCAGATTCGAATTACTGCCTGCAAGCGGCCTCTGTCCCCTTACACCATTCATGGCGCCAAATCCTCTGAAAATAATTCCGTGTACGGCATTTTTCTTTGCCTGCTCTATGGCTATGTCTGCCTTTTTATAATACGACCAGACCTTGATGAGGTTTAAGCCTTGCGCCCCTACTGCTTTATAAGGCTCAATTTCATAGCGCCATGCGAACGTATTTTTGTCTGCCTTGTTTTTCTGGGCATGTCCTTCGCCTGCGGCAAAAATCAGCGCTATCAGCGCCACACTCATGATTTTTAAAATCTTTTTCATCTTATATTCGTTTTAAATGAATTAGAATTGCAACCTGAAGCCGCCTGCGGCAGTCAAACCTTTTTCGTCGTACCATTCTTTTTTCAGGCTGTTATATCCGCCGTTCAGAATGATTTGAAAGTTGTGCAGCACCGCAATATTAAGATTAAGTCCTGCCTCGAAGCCGTCGGTTGCCAGATTGGGCGCATTGTCTTTCGTCTCTTTGTCGGCCATGAGCGCACTGAAACCTACGTAAGGCGTTAAGGAAAGGTATCGCATAAAATGGAAGTCTTTCGACAATCCGACGCTGACAAATGACGCTTTTGTTTCTATATCGCCGCCTATCAGTTTGCTCCGCCACGATTCTTCGCCAAACATACCCATCATCGGCTGGGTATATTTCATGTAGAGTTTTGTAGCCGAAGGAAATTTCACCTTGTTGAGCGACGGAATAAATTCGTTAAGCCACATACCGACGCTTAATTCCAGCAAAACTATGGCATCGGAGCCGCCCATTACGGAAACGCCTACACCCATGTCGGGTTTTTGCTGCATCAACATGCCTTCGTCAAGTCGTTTGCCGTAAGTCTGATAGAATTTGGTTGTGCCGCCGTCGCCGGTAGCTATTTGTGAGTTATCTACTATTGATGATGTTGCTCTTACGACGCCTTTGCGTTTGGCTACTTCTTCACCGTCGAGCAGTTCTATTTCATAGACGAAATAACGCTGGTCAACTTTTACGCCTTCTTTTGTGCCGATTTTAGCTCTGATAGGCGACATGGCAAAGATGGATGTCTTGACTTTGAAATCTTCGTTGGCTTCTGTCAGATAAACATCTGCCTTGCCTTCAAGCACGCCGGCAAAATTCGCAAAAAATTCATCATCGGGCATCGGGTTTGGAGTGAGATTTGAGATGTAAACGGGCGTCAGATAAGGTGCATTCACGAATGATGCTATTTTTTTAGCCGGAAACGTTGATTTGTCGATAGCGTCCGGATCCGACCAGCGCTCGTAGAACAATGCTTCTACTTCTTCGCTCCAGTCTAATTTGTACAGATATACGTTACAGTTTGTTTCGTAACGTGTTCCGTTTTCCTGGACAATGGCTTTTGAGCCATAGAGGTCGTAAATCACAATATACGACCGTTCGATCAGTTTCAGTCCGGCGTCTCTCAACAGCGCCTGCCGCCTTACCGAAGCGCCTGCCGCCAATACTTCGGCGTCGGTAGCGCCGTAAAGCCCGCGCTCTGCGATTACGTCAGTGTTGAAGCCTTTCTCGGTTTTGTCATACGACGGAAACCAGCATCTGACAACTTCTTTGGTTACTTTTTCATTGATCAGTTTGTCTAATTCCGCTTCCGTTACCTGACCTGTGGCGGGAAGCTTGCGATAGGAAATGGTGTTGTCGTTGAATTTGTCCGACACACCGCGTTGAATCATCTTGTCGATGATTTTTCCGGCTACTGCTTCTCCTCTGTCGATGTAGAGGACTGTCAGCGACGGTCTCAAATAATCCTTTAAAGGATCGTGATCTTTAACTGTTGCGTTTTCTGCGTTCTGTGCAAATGCAAACGCGGCATTCATCATTAAAACGGTGATGATTCCTGCAAGTACTAATGTCTTTTTGTTCATAAAATATAACTGTTAATAATGTTTTGCCTACTCTGTTCCGGATTTTCGGCTTTCCTCCGTTTTAGTTACTAGTTGAGAGTTGAGAGGTACAGGGCATTCGTCATTGCGAGGTACGAAGCAATCCAGAGAAAAGAAACGCCGGATAGCTCCATAGGGAACGCTGGATTGCTTCGTTCCTCGCAATGACGTGGTACCGTCATCCCGTTTCGTACCTTGCAATGACGAGGTACAGGGCATTCGTCATTGCGAGGTACGAAGCAATCCAGCGCTCCATTCTTTCCGGATTGCTTCGTACCTCGCAATGACGTGGTACCTGTTTTTCTTCCGGATTGCTTCGTTCCTCGCAATGACGGACGTAAGTTCCAAACCGCTTGCAGGGTTTAAAACCACTGCAAGGGTTCGTCCCCTTGTCCCCTTGTTTCCTCGTTCCCTTGTTTCCTTGTCGCCGCGCCAGCACGTTTCCTTGTTTCTACAGTTATTAGTGATAAGTGGTTTTCTTAACTACCATCTATCGCTACTATTCTTCAGTTTCCATCCTTTGGCTTCGAAAATACTTCTGTTACAGCCTTTAGTGCCTGGGTTGTCGTAAATATATATATCTTTTGACTTTCCCTGTATCGTATTGCCGTGCAATGTTCCAAACAGCGCGTTCAATGCTTCGACGCTCAGTTGATTGTCGTAGCAATAGAGTAGCGTTAATGCCGTATTTTTGCTTACATCCAGCGCAGTCAGTTGATTGCCGTAGCAAGCGAGGCTCGTTAACGCTGTATGTTTGCTTACATCCAGCGTAGTCAGTGGATTGTCGTAGCTCCAGAGTTTTGTTATCGCCATATTTTTGCTTATATCCACCACTGTCAGTTTATTACCACCGAAACCGAGCATTGTTAACGCCGTATTCTTGCTTACATCCAGCGCAGTCAGTTGATTTTTGCAGCAATTGAGGTCTGTTAACGCCGTATTCTTGCTTACATCCAGCGTCGTCAGTTTATTGCCGTCGCAATTGAGCTCTGTTAACGCCGTATTTTTGCTTACATCCAGCGTCGTCAGTTTATTTCCGCCGCAAGCAAGGTCTGTTAACGCCGTATTTTTGCTTACATCCAGCGTCGTCAGTTTATTGCCGTCGCAATGGAGTTTCGTTAACGCCGTATTTCTGCTTACATCCAGCGAAGTCAGTTTGTCGCCGTAGCATGAAAACGCTGTAATATTTGCTCCGGTTATTGTTATGATATGATTGCCGGGCGGAGGGGAATAAGTATGTGAAATTTTCTTCTCTTCTTCGCTTAGTGCAAGCGTTTCTTTCCCGTCACCCCAGTCCACTGTGGCTGTTCCGGAACCTGCAAGGTATATGTCCAGTTTAACGTCTTCTGTCGTCATAGTGATTTTGGACTGCGAATTACAGGAACTGAAAATAGCAACTGCCGCTAACACGGCACAAATCGCATAC
>JAITHS010000014.1 GCA_031279875.1 Tannerella sp. | reverse complement strand
TAAGGATTTTGACTCTTATTTACTCCTGCGAGGTCATAATTACCCGGAGTTCCGAGAGCAAACGACGCTCCGCCGTAGTTAAGATAAGTATAGTTGCTGTTACCGTAGTTGAGCATAATGTTGTCGTCGGCGCCGAAGAATATACTTCCGCTGTTTTCAACAGGGATATATTTGAAATCGCGCTCCGAAACGTCTCCGAAATTATTGCCGCGACCAAGTTCAAGATTATCCATACCAGCATATTTCAGTACGCCTTTGGTCATGTTTTGAACTGTGAATGCGTCATAAGTATCAATATAGCCTTCGCGGGTGCGATAAACGGCCGTACCGACGCCCGGATTGCCGGTGTTGATGTCGGCAAAGTCGATCGTTCCGCCTTTAAGCATGATATTACCTGTGCGCCATGAATAGTCGTTGTCGCAGTTGACGCGGATTGCCGTGTTGAGGATATTCAAACGGTCGGGACAAACTTGGGTAGGCAGGTTGTAGTTAGCGCCCGTAGTACCCCAAAGTATTGCGTGCGGGTCGTCAACGGAACCGAGACCGGCGTCAACGAGCAGATTTCCGTTAAAGCCATGATATACCATCGAATCTTTACCCCAGATGTTTCCGTTGGGAGTACGTATTTCGGTATAACCGCCAAGATTGCCGTTACCCGGAGCCATCCAAAATTCGGAATAGTCCATTGTGATATTTCCGCCGAACGCTTTGCCTTTGTCTTTGCCGGTAAGGTAGGACGACGAGAACGAACCGTTTTTGCCCAAATATTTGTTGACGTCATAGCCGCGGAAACCGGCGAGGATATGAACGTTAGCTCCTGCGGTCGATGAATTTAAGCCGTCTTTATTAAAATTAAAGATAATGCTGTCGTTGATATTCTGCGGCGTAGTTGGGGCATCAGCGCCGTATCCAAGTACGATATGACCGGCATTGATACCAAGAATACAATCCAAACCGCAATCAATAGCCGTCTGTTTGTATTTGTCGGCAGAGATAAACACGCTACCCGTGTCGTATTTGTTGACATACTGCACGTTGCGCGTCAGGATTGAATCGTATGCAAAAAGATAGAATTGACCGTTTCGCCGCTTGTCGCCGGTTGTTTCTGCCAGATAAGCAATTGAGTCATGCAGTTTGATATCAATTGCTTCAAAGCGCGTCGTGCCGGTACCGTCGTTGTGATTAATCAATATGGGAGCTTCGCCGTGAAGGTATGGGTCGCTTTCAATGTTGCCGTTGAGAGCCGTTACAAGTATATTGCCGTGTCCCCTGTAAATATACGACAAGGTATCAAACAATAAAATACTGCCGTTTCCGCTACCGCCGTCGGCAAACATATTATCCTGTGATTCCAAACCCGCAGGATAATTGTAACCTACGTTAGACATAGTTTCCAAAGCCTTGCACAGATTGACAGGACAAATGCCGTCTGCCTGATGACCTGCCCGCATGGTAATATTGTTGGTAACGTTCGTGCCGGCTGTGCTGTAATCAATCGTATAGTTAGCATGTGTTTCGATGTGGCGACCGGCAGTAATCAACAGATTATCGCCCGGAGCCGACAGTCTCGAATTTTCATACGTGAAATGAAAGTTGGCGCCGATCTGATTTTCAATGTCGCGGGCTGCCGATATAAGGGTCGGGCCAACGCCTTTATGACTGATAGCGAATACTTTGTTCGGCCCGAACAGAATATTGCCGTGCCATTTATCGCTGGCATAGTTTAGCGTTGCGCCGCAAGGATTGCCCAATATGTTTCCTGCCTGAAACAACAGATATGTCGAATCGGCGGCATTGATGTTATATACGACGGAATCGCTGTCGGTGCCTTTTGTTTGTGATTCGATATTTCCCGTTTCGGCATACTTTAATATTGTATCTACCGTACCGCTTGCAGGTGTATATACGCTTTGAAGGTTCGTTATGAACTGTCCGCTTAAATAGATGGAATTGAAAGCGCGGATAAACACGTCCACAGAATCGGAAAGACGAGGGTTCAAATTGATTTCCGCATTGCCGTCAAACCATATATCGCCGCCGGAGGCTAACACTTGACCGTCTTGACGATTGGTATAACCGTTATTCGTATAATTATTGCCTGCTCCCCAAGCCAATGGCGAAGCCACATCTGCTGTCGGGAAAAATACCGGATAACCGGCTTTGATGGTCAGGTCTCCATTGTTCATAGTTCTACCCAACTTTGCTATAAAGCCGTTGCCGAAGTAAGCGGTTTTGCCGGCTTCAAACAGCATGGAGCGCCGTCCGTCCTGTGTCAGAAGAACGGAATCTTTCAGGCGAATGTCTTGCGCTGCCTGTACCATCAGTTCGCCGCTCGAATCTCTCGCCGCTATGTTTCTAAATTCAAACTGTTCCTTTACCAGCACATCGTCATTTTCGGAACGGACAAGGACGAGACCGCTTCCCTTTTTAGTATCATTATATTTTGCCGTAAAGCGCTTGCCTATCTCAATAGCGCCGCCGTAAGTTGTACCTTCATTAAAAACGCCGCGAGTCGCATCTGCCGGACCTTGCGCCCATATCGTAAAATGAGCCGAATCGGCATCAGCAAACGTAATACTGTCGGTTGCATGAACATAGCCATAATCGGCAAGGATTTTAATTTCGTTGTCTTTTTTGAGCGTAAAGTTGGGCGAGCCGTTAGCAAAACGAACAAACCGGTTTGCTTGGATATGGAGGTCGCTGCCGCCGGTAGCGGTAGCAATCGCTTTGTTGATGCTGTCGATACCATGGGCATTGAATTTGATGCCCGCATTGACGTCAAGCGTTTTAGTTCCCTTTCCGTCATTGATGATATAGAGCGGCATGGTGTCGTTGCTCAAATAAAATCCGGGTGCAAGATTGTCAACCAAATTGCCGACAATGAGCGAATCATTACCGTTAACGAGTTCTGAACGGTAGTTTTTCAACATTCCGGCGGAATAGACCTTAAAGTAACTCTGGCTGTCTGTTACACAGCCGATTTCGATGATTGCCGTCGTGTCTTTACCTGCTATGTCGCGTGTTGAGATGTTGGTACCGCCTCTATATTCGCCGTGCACACCATAGACCGACGATTTTGTTACGCCGTATGGCATCCATTTGGTAGAATCGCTAAAAGTCACGCTGTCCGTCAGCGTCAGCAGTTCGCGCGGATGCACGTAACTCCAAAAAACATCCGCTTCCTTATAGCGGTTCACGCCGCCCGACAGCAAAACCGGAGACTGAGCGATAGGGAATGGTAATCCTGGACCAGGACTTGCTTGATCGTATCTGTATAAATATCCGTCGGTCAAGGGATTGCTTACCACATAATAATTGCTGTCCTGCGTATGCAAAATATGAGCATCACCGTCTATTTTAAGACGGAAATTCGACCGTTCTCCATTGCTGTTCTCCTTGCCGGGTAAGACAAGAAGAACGTCCGAACCTTGCTGGTTAGGAGAGCTTATATTACCCGTAGTTCCATTCGTATTGATGGAATACTGTACCATTGATACATCTGTTATGCTATTTTTGACGTAAACGTCGGAATTATCTAAAATTCGCACTGCCGCGTCAACATAGCGACCGGAGGCGGCAGTACCATAAAGTGTATCAAATCTTACCAAATCCCTGTCATAACTAACCCAACCGGTATAATGACCACAGCCAGTAGCATCGAAAAGCAAACCCAGAATATGGTCTTCGTCATACTTATGCCCGGTAAGATAAGCATTATACCATTCAACATCACCAATCGTTATTTCATGCAATTTATTTTCACCCGACAATAAAACCGTTGTTGGACGTATATATTTTGCTGCATTTACAGCACTGGTATAAGATGAAGCATTGCTTGCGACACCAGGTATTGTATGAAGCAAACTTTCTCCGTCATCAAATAGAGTTTGATCTCGCGTTGAAGTATAAACTGTATCTGCCATTTTCCCATAAAACACAAAACTGTTCAAATTGATCCATTTTATTCCAGTATGATTATGCATAGGTACATAATAAGTCATTGAATTAGGATCTTTAAAAGGGTAAAAAACAGACCCGTAATAAGGGGGGGGAGTGGCTTGTAGCAAATAATTGGCAGTGGGTAAAATTTGTACGTTATAAGTACTTGTTGAATAATATTGCATAGCGTCATTTATGTTTGTACTATGCGAAAAAGGAGCACCAATTTTTAAAATATCTTTTGTCGCCTCATAGGAAACAGGTCCCGGTATCCACATACGAAGAGGCTCGCTACCAGGATTACCAGTCGCAACATCAGTACTTGTCTGAGCGGTTGCCGATGGTGCTGCCAACGGTGCACCCCATTCAGAGCCAAAATTTTCATTATAAAATCTGATATTTCTCAACGCTCCTGACACTTCACCTTTAACATCATAAATCCCAACCACAGCATTTTTTGAATAATTGCTGCCAATCAGCAAGGATTTATCACTTGTTCCGTAAAGAATACCACCGGAACCTGGCCAATTCACCTGCAAATTACGTATAGACGCGGATTCACCGGCACCAAAAGTAACATTTACGTCGTTCTTCCCATGAATGGAATCCCTATCATAAAAATTAGGGGTCGGATTCGATACGTTACCTCTTCTCGGCGTAATAATAGAACTTGCATCAGAATTAACTGTGCTAATCTTTACCGATTTAAGATTGGAAACATTTACCGCCGGTTCATCATCATCATGATGTCCGTTACACACTGTCCCGTCGGCATGCACATGCGTATTCGGTGGTTGTTGGAATTCCGGTTTCAGCACGCTATTTTGTGCTTGTGTCGGAGCATAGAATAAAAGCAACAGTGTTGCAATAGCGCTGCTAAAGAACAGAGTTTTTGTATTAGCGGCGGTGTTAATAAATTTCAACTTGCGCTTGTGCGCCGTTTGATGTTTCGCAGTAAAATTTTCTTTCGTCATAAGATTGAATTTTTTAATTAGTATTGTTTTGTTATAAATTACTGTTTAGCAGACAGCTTTGCTGTAAGTCAAAGCGCTTGTCCTACATTTAGACCGTGCAAAAATACAACATGTTTTGAACTTTTATATACTTGTTCGTATTTTTAACATTTCCCCTTCCACCTAATATTCCCCCAAAACCAGCATTAACAGATGATTTTGTCGTTTTTTTTCAAAAAATATTTTACATATTATTATGATTTGTTACACATTGTTATGATTTAAAGCCCGCTGTTCCGCTGTTCGGACAAGGCTGCGCTGTTCGGACGCTGTTCGGACAAGGTTTTACCTTGTCTGCTCTATCCGTGCAGGCTGTGCCTGCATCTACATCTACATCTACATCTTCGCTTTATTAGCAGGCTACGCCTGCCATGATAATTCGGACGAGGCTGCGCCTCGTCCGAACCACAGCATTCGTCATTACGAGGGCGTTAACGTACAGGGCATTCGCAGTCCCGCAGGGACGACACTTTATTAACCGGTGACTTTAGTCTCCGGTGAGAGGAGGCATATCAACAATAGTCCCGCATGGGACGACACTTGGTTGCGCCACATACAAGGGTTGTTGCCGAAAACCGCTTGCAGGGTTCTAAAATCACTGCAAGGGTTTGGGATACGGTACCGCCGCCATACAGAGCATTCGTCATTATAGGCGGCGTAAACAAGTGTCGTCCCATGCGGGACTATGC